>CANHAW010000076.1 GCA_947458675.1 Beijerinckiaceae bacterium | reverse complement strand
TGCTGATGCGCTCGTAAGGACCGGGCGGGCAGCGGAACGGATTGCCGGGAATGGCAAAGCCTACAACACCGCCATCAGGCATGGCTTCGAGCTGGGCGCGCAGCAATTGCGTCTGCGCGGCATCGCCCGGTGTCCAGGCATGCGGCATGATTTGCGCTGCAGCTTCATCATAGCCCTCAATCGCACCCCAGCGGACTGCAATGCCGGGCGAGAGAATCATTTTGTCATAGGCAATCGTTTCGCCGCCGCGCAGACGCACATTGCGCGCGCCCGCATCGATGCCGACAACATAATCATGCACGACACGCACGCCGCGCGCGCGCAGACCATCATAGCTGTGCGAAATATCGCCGATGGTTTTCTTGCCCGCGAGAACGAGATTGCGATAGGGGCAGGTGACGAAACGCGTCTGCGGTTCGACCAATGTCACATCGAGCCAGGGATAGGTGCGACGGGCGAAATTGGCCGCGCTTGCGCCACCGAAACCGCCGCCGACAATGAGCAGGCGCGCCTGCGTTTGCGCGCGCACAAAAGCGGGAGCAAAGACGCCGGCTGCTGCTGCACCCGACAGGAAAGAACGCCGCGAGAGTGAAAGATTCATGGCGGCCTCCTCAGCGCAGCTTGGAAAAATAATCGGCGGCAGCGGCGAGTTCTTCGTCCGTATAGCCACGCACAATGCGGTTCATGATCGTCGCCGGGCGCTCATTGGCGCGATAGGCGCTCATCAAAGCGCGCAATTCCTGCGCATCGCGACCGGCCAGACCCGGCACACCCGAAGCACCCGCGCCATTGGCGCCATGGCAGCCCAAGCATCCCTCGCGCACCAGCGGCGCCTGGGCCGAAGCCGCAACGGGAAGAATGAGGAGAGCCGCGGCCGCGAGCCAGGGAAGGGATGAACGCTTGAGCATGAAGGATCCACCTGTCTGATCTTTTCGACCGGCAGCTTCTATTTTCCAAAAGAAAATGTCAAATAAAATAAATTACATTTTTAAAATGGTTATTTGGCAGACAGGCCGAAGACCGGCCGCAGCCGGACGCCCAGCCAGTTTCCGGCCAGAGCGGGGATAATCCAGACCCAGCCATGCAGGCTGCCGCTGGCAAAACCGCTGAAATAGGCGCTGATATTGCAGCCCGAGCCGATTACCGCCCCATAGCCGAGCAGGCCCCCGCCCAGCAGCGAGGCCAGCAATGGCCGCAGGCCCGGCAGGCTGAAATCGGCCCGACGGCCAGACCAGAGCGCGCCCAAACAGGCGCCAAGCATGAGGCCGACATCCATCAATGTGGTCCGGTCCATCCAGAGCGGGCGCAAAAAGGCTTCCGTGCGGGTCGGGTCTTCCCAGAAAGGCCAAAAGGCCGGATCGGCCAAAGCAAAAAACTCAAGCGCCTTCGAGCCCCAGAGCGGAAAAGCCGAGGTAATGGCCCAGGGCCGCCCCGCCAGCAGCAGCGTCGCATAATTGAGCAGGGCCAAAGCCAGCGCGCCCCAGACAAGCGGCCAGGCCGAGGCTTTGGCGGCGCGCCGCCAGACCAGCGGCTCCACCGCCCCGCGCCGGCTTTTCTCGACAATGACCGACGCTGTCCACAAAAGCGCAAGGCCCATAAAACTCACCAGCAGAGCCCCGATAATGCCGAAATGATCGGCGAGCGAGACAGCCGGCAGGCTCGGCCATTGCGACCAGCGCTCGACATCATGGGCCGCAAATGTTGCCGCAGCGATAAAGGCAAAAAGCGTCGCCCACATGCGCAAGCCCTGCCCCGCACCGGCTGCAAATAAAGTGCCCGAGGCGCAGCCGCCGCCCAATTGCATGCCAATGCCAAACAGAAAGGCACCGATGACCAAAGCCACGCCAATGGGAAAGACAAAGCCCCGCACGGGCTGAACGAAAACAGAGCCAAGACCGATGGTTGGCAGAAAGAGACAGACTGCAAGACCCAGCATGATCGCCTGCGCGCGCAGGCCAATGCCGCGCCCCTCAGCAAAGAAATTGCGGAAGGCGCCGGCAAAACTGACCGAGGCCATCAGCAAAACAAAACCGAGCGCGCAGCCCAAAAGCCAGATCATTGCCATGCGCAAATCGGCGCGCATCGCCAGCGCAGCCGCAATGCCGACAAGAGAGAGGCCTGCGATTGCGAGCGCGATCCTGTTGGGCAAGGTCCGCCTATCCATGCTGAAGATCCATCTGACCGTGGGGCAGACCGGAAAATAGAAACGCCCCGCAACGCCCAAGTGCATGGCGTGCGGGGCGAGATCAAGCGAAAAAAGAAAGACGCTTGCGGACTGCCTCAGCCCACGCGTCTGGGACGCAGGAAGTAATCAAGCGAAAGCTTGCCGCCACCCGTCACGAAGAGAAGGATGAGGCCGCCCTTGATGCTCATATTCTTCCAGAAATGCGTCATCTGCATCATGCGCTGCGCCGGATCGGTGAATGTCCAATAGGCGTGGGATGAAAAGCTCGCGACAATGGTGAAGACCAGAATGACGAAAGCCGAATAGCGCGTCGCAAAACCGATGATGAGAAACAGACCGACCACCAATTCAATCGGCGTTGCAACATAGGCCAGAAAATCCGGCAGGCCGCGCGCCGGATAGGTCTTGGCGACCGCCGCCATATCCCAGATCTTGCGATAGCCGCTTTGCATGAAAATCCAGCCGACGCAGACGCGCCCGGCCAGAATCAGAAAATCAGCCCAGATCGCAGCCAGACGATCGGCATGCGAGAGCAAAGGATGCGACGACATGTGCGGGTTTTCATCCAGGTTCATTTGACTTCTCCCTTATGTTTTTTCTCTGCAGCAATGCCTTGCTCAATCGCAACGGCTTCTGCATTTTATCCGAGACATGCGCGCATGCGCGACGGAGCATATTGATCTTCAGAACATAAAAGGGCGGCGGAAAAAGACCGCCGCCTTTTTGCATCAGCCCTGTTTGGCCATGACGAAATCATATTGGATCGTTGCATAGGCGCTGTCGCGCTTGGATCCATCGGGCGCAATGCCGGGCGGGTGATCGATGAAATCGCGCACCAATTCTTCCTTGACGCCAAACACAGCATCCGAATCGAGATAGCGATCGGCGCGGTCGAAAATATGCGTGACGAGCTTGCGATGGCCCGGCGCACGAATAAGAAAATGCAGATGCGCCGGGCGCCAGGGATGACGGCCCTGCGCCTTCAGCATTTCTCCCACCGGCCCATCCGTCGGCACGGGATAGAAAGTCGGCTTGATCGTCCAGAAACAGAAAGCGCCCTTTTCATCGGTCTTGAACTGGCCGCGACCGGCATTGCCGCCGAGTTTTTCGAGCTGCTGCACGTCGTAAAAACCATCATCGTCGGAATGCCAGACATCGACCAATGCACCCACAAGCGGCGACCCGTCCTGCGAAAACACCGAGCCGCTGACATAGGCGGGCATGCCGCGCATTTTGCCGGCAATATCGGCACCGGCTTCGAATTTCGGCGCATCATCGACAAAGAAGGGACCAAGCACAGTCGATTGCGTCACCTTGCCATCGACCGGATTATTGACCGCATCGACCAGCATGGACACGCCCAGAGTATCGGACAGAAGAATGAACTCCTGCCGGCTGCCGTTGCAGATCTTGCCGGTGCGCGTCAGAAAATCGATGGCATATTCCCATTCCTCATAGGAGGGGCGCACATCGCGGACAAAATCGTGCAGATGACGCACAAGCGAGGCGCAGACCTGCTTGATGCGCGGATCCGGCGCATCGGCAAATCGCTGGATCACCGCATCGGTGATCGTCTTCTCGTTGAAGTCGCGCATGGGGTTTCTTCCCTGATCTCTTGATCCTGTTGGCTTCAAACTGACCGATTCCACAGCCTCGTTTCAAGCCGCCTTCTGGCTTTCCTCAAATAGCCATCAGGCTAGAGGCAAAGCAAGTATCCATATTGCACTGCAGCGCGCATGCCCCCGCAAACCCCTGCTAAAGGGCAACTTGCCCGCGCCCCCCTAGCAGCCTAGCCTTTCCCCCAAGCGCCGCTTGACGAGCGCAGGGCCGCTTTGGCCCACGGGAGGAGAAAATGCTGGCTGCTTCGCGCTGCATGGGGGCGGCGCTGGCCTTTCTGGTCGGCTGCACGCTCATAAGCTCGAGCCGCGCAAAGGCGCAGGCGAGCGAATTCTTTTACAAGGGCAAGACCATCGACCTGCTTGTCGGCTCGGAAGCAGGCAGCGGCTACGATGCTTATGCAAGACTTGTCGCCCATCATTACGGCAAACAGATTCCCGGCCGGCCGAATTTCGTCGTTAAAAATATGGTGGGCGCAGGCGGCATTGTCGTCACCAATCATCTGGCGCGCATTGCCGCCAAAGATGGAACGGTCATGGCGCAGGTGCAGAATACCGTGCCCTTCCAGCCGCTGACAGCACCGGGCGGCGAACAATTCGATGCCACCAAACTCAGCTATATCGGCTCGGCCAATAGCGAAGTGGCGCTGGCCTTCACTTGGGCGACATCGCCAACGCGCAATCTCGACGATCTGCAAAAGCGCGAGACCATTATGGCCGGCGTGATCGGCTCGATCAGCGCCAATTATGCGCACGCCCTGATCGATCTGACGGGGGCAAAAATCCGGCTGATCACCGGCTATGCGGGCGCCGGCCAATCCATGCTGGCGCTGGAGCGCGGCGAGATCGAAGGCTATCCGGCTTTGTTCTGGTCGACTTTCAAGACGACCAAGCCCGATTGGATCGAGCAGAAAAAAGTTCATCTGCTCGTGCAGATGGCTTTGAAGAAACATCCTGAATTGCCAGACGTGCCGCTGATCTTCGATCGCCTGCATCGCGCGGAAGATCGCGCTGCAGCCGAATTGCTGCTTGCACCGCTGCTGGCAGGCCGCCCCTTCATCGCCCCGCCCGGCATTCCTGCCGATCGGCTGGCGATCTTGCGCAAAGCCTTTGTCGCAACGCTTGAAGATGCAGAATTTCGCGCCGATGCCGCCAAGCGCAATATGGAGATCCAGATTGTAACCGGCGAAGAGATCGCCGCCGTTGTCGCGCGCGCCTATGCCAGCACGCCCGACATTGTTGCACGCGTGCGGCGCATGGGCGAGGCGCGCTGAGGCACAAATGGCATGCAGAGCAAAAGCAGAAGCAAAGCACGAGGAAGCGTAAAAATCACCAGAACAGCAAGAGCGAGGAAAACATGTCCCAGGATTTCAGGATTTCGGTCAATGGCGAAACAAAAGCCGTTCGTGTCGATCCCGACACGCCATTGCTCTATGTTCTCAAAAACGAACTGGAACTGAAGGGGCCGCGCTTTGGCTGCGGCCTGGCGCAATGCGGCTCCTGCTCAGTGCTTGTCGATGGTGTCGAGATCCGCTCCTGCGTGACCCCGATCGGCGACATTGGCGCGCGCAAGATCACCACGCTTGAAGGCCTTGCAGGCCTTTATGCCGAGCAGAAAAAACTGCCCACCAAACCGGCGCTGCATCCGCTGCAGCAGGCCTTCATCGATGAGCAATCGATGCATTGCGGCTATTGCTACAATGGCATGACGGTGAAGGGAGCTGAACTCCTGTCGCAAAACACCAAACCCAGCGACGCCCAGATCCGGGCCCATATGGATGGGCATTTGTGCCGCTGCGGGACTTATCCGCGCGTCATGAAAGCCATCAAACTCGCCGCCAATCGTATGTCGGGAGGAAAGCTGTGAGCGCACTTCATCCAGAACTGACCCGCCGCGCAGCCCTCAAGGGCGGCGCTCTCGTCATCGGCTTTTCGCTTTTCGGAGCCAAACCCACACTGGCAGCGCGCGGCGATACGGCCGGCCCGCCAAATCCGGACACTGTCGATACATGGATTGCGATCCATTCCGACAATACGGCGACGATCTATTTCGGCAAATGCGAATTGGGCCAAGGCAGCACCACGGGCCTGTTGCAAGTGGCAGCCGAAGAACTCGATCTCGGCATGGACCAAGTGCGCGCCGTGCGGCTCGACACGAATATCTCGCCCAATCAGGGCCCGACAAGTTCGAGCTCTTCGATCCATCGCGATGCCCCGAAACTGCGCCTTGCTGCCGCTGAGGCACGACAGGCATTAATGGCGCGCGCAGCACGGCATATGGGCGTTCAATCCGGCAGTCTGACAATTACGCGTGGCGTGATTTCCGTGCGCGGTGAAAACGGCCTGCGCTCGGTCACCTATAGCCAATTGCTCGGCGACAAACCGTTCAACGTGAAATTCACCGGCACGGCGCCGCTGAAACCTGCGGGCCGCTATACGATTGTTGGTGCCTCGCCGCCACGCGTCGATATTCCCGACAAAGTGGCAGCGAAATATGAGCATGTGCAGCATGTGCGCGTGCCGGGCATGCTGCATGGACGCGTTGTCCTGCCGCGCGGGCAAGGCGCCTTTTCGGCCGGTGCGCGGGTGAAGGATTATGATGAATCCTCCATCAAACATATTCCCGGCGTGCAAATCGTACGCAAGGCCGGCTTCATCGGCGTTGTTGCCGAGCGCGAATGGGATGCTGTCAAAGCAGCGCAGGAGTTGAAAGTCACCTGGGAAGATCGACCCGAGCTGCCCGGCAATGACAAGCTCTTCGCACATATGCGCGCGGCAAAATCGACGGATACAATCATCGTCAATGCAGGCAATGCCGACAAGGCCATGGCCTCTGCCGCGCATATCCGGGGCTCGACCTATCATTGCCCCTATCAGGGACATTTGCCCTTTGCACCCAATTGCGCAGTGGCCGATGTCACCAGCGAGCGCGCACATATCCGCTGCTCCTCGCAGGATATTTACAATGCACGCTCCATGCTCTCCACCGTGCTCGGCATGCCGGTCGAGAAAATCCGCGTGCAATATTACGAGAGCTCGGGAACATTCGGGCGTTCCTGCTATGAAGATGCAGCGCAAGCAGCCGCTCTTCTCTCGCAGGCTGTCGGGCGCCCGGTGCGCCTGCAATATATGCGCTGGGATGAACATGGCTGGGACAATTACGGCCCCGCGCATCTGGCAGAGGTGAAAGCCGGTGTCGATGCGAAAGGCAATCTCACCGCTTATGAATATCACGGCTGGCAACATGGCTGGACGATCACCTCCACCGTGCAAGACAGTGCCGCCGGGAAACCCGGTGTTGAGCGTGCCGGAGGATCTGGCTCGATCACGGTCAATCCGATCAGCACCGGATCCATGTATAAAATCACCAACCGCAAGGTGGTGAGCCATGCGGTGCCGATGGCCGGCTATTTGCGCGGCGCGGCCTTGCGCTCGCCGCTCGATCTGTCTTTCGCCTTTGCCTCAGAACAGACGATCGATGAATTGGCGGTTGCAGTGGGCATGGACCCGCTCGCCTTTCGTCGACAGAATATTGGCGATCAACGCTGGCTCGGCGTGCTGGAAGCTGCTGCCAAAGCGGCAGGATGGAAAAAGCGCGTGATGGGCTCGACACTCGCCAAAGGCGAGATCGTGACCGGGCGCGGACTGGGCTTGGGCACGCATCACGTGTCCTATGGTGCAGCCGTTGCCGAGATCGAGGTGAACAAGCGCACAGGCGTGATCGTCGTCAAGAAACTCTATGGCGCCATGGATGCGGGCCTTGTCGTCAATCCGGGTCTCGTTGAGAACCAGATGGTCGGCCAGATGATCCAGTCGGTCAGTCGCGTCCTGAAAGAAGAAGTGACATTCGACACGAAAGGCGTCACCAGCCTCGACTGGAACAGCTATCCGATCCTGCGTTTTGCCGAACATCCCGAGATCGTGCCTATTGTCTTGCAACGGATGGATGAACCATCGACGGGCGCAGGCGAAGAAGTCATGGGGGCCACAGTTGCCGCCATTGCCAATGCTTTCTTCGACGCAACCGGCGTGCGCTTGCGCCAATTCCCCATGACGCCGGCGCGCGTGCTTGCAGCGCTTAAAGAGAAAAACGGTCAGACGGCGATCTGACCGCCTTTAAAAACAAAAATCCGGCGCGCTCATGTTTTGAGTGCGCCGGCACTGCGCGGCTGGCCCTTTAACGCCTCATTGGCCAGATCAGGCCAGGCAATGGGCGCCGATGCTGCAGCTGCCGCCTCATTGAGGGTGCGCGTTTCATCCCATTGCCGCGCGACAAAACGCCGTCCTGTCACGCCATCCGACAAAGGCGAGGCAAGCCAGCAGATCGGCGCCACCATAACGGCAGGATCGACAAGTTTGGCACGATCATAGGGCGAATCTTCCGGGAT
>CANHAW010000075.1 GCA_947458675.1 Beijerinckiaceae bacterium | reverse complement strand
GCTGGGGTGGGATCGAGCGTATTTCACCCTGCCGATTATTCCATCCTCAACGCACGCATTGGATCCGGCCGTTTAGGGCGCGCGCTCTCGGCTCATACTCTGGCGGGCAATATCGGCTTTCTCGCAGCACCCCCGATCATTGTCGCTCTCGCTGCTTTGACGGACTGGCGGACTGGCTTGATTGCCACCGGCGTCCTCGGCATGGCACTGGCTGTAGCCATGCTTGTCATGGGCGGCCTGCTCGCGGGCCAGGGCAAGACGAAAGAGCGCACGCCAGATTCCTGGCGCAAGCTCATCTCCTCACCGCGCATTCTGCTGCTCTTTGCCTTTTACGTTTTCTCATCCGCTGCCAATTCCGGCATGGTTCATTTCTCCGTGGTTGCCTTCAAGGATATTTATGGCCTGTCGGTGGCCGTCACGGCGGTAGCCCTGACCGCCTATCAGGCGCTGCAAATGCTGGCTGTCCTGCCCGGCGGCTGGATGGCAGATCGCATCGAGAGCCATGAGACGGCACTGGCGCTCTGTTTTGGCCTTGCGGGCCTTCTTGTTCTCATTTCGGGAGCCGGCGGCCTGCCATTCTGGATGGTCATTGGACTGCTCGGCGCCGCGGGCGCTCTGCGCGGTCTGGTCAATGCATCCCGTGACGTTTCGGTGCGACATGCGGCAATGGACGGGGTGAGCGTCGGCACGCTTTTTGGCTTTGTCACGACGGGCTATAGCGGCGGCCAGATCATCGGCCCGACACTCTATGGTTGGATCATGGATTTCGGTCGCCCCGAACTCGTCTTCTGGGCCTCGGCCGGCTTCAGCGCTTTGGCCATAGCCACAATGCTGGTGAACCGCGCCACCATGCGCGCCGCACCTGCCGCCTGAGCTAGAAGCTGCCAAAAAGAGGCCTCGACAAAGCCCGAGCACCCGTCTATGGGGCTCGTCCATGCGCTGGCTTCTCCGCTCCAAGATCCACAATGCGACCGTGACCGAGGCAAACCTTGCCTATATCGGCTCCATCACGATCGACACGGACCTGATTGATCTCGTCGGCCTGTGGCCCGGCGAGCGCGTGCTTGTGGTCTCCAACACATCCGGATCGCGGCTCGAGACCTATGTCATTGCGGGAGAGCGCGGCTCGGGGGCGATCTGCATGAATGGTGCAGCTGCCCACCTCATCAAAGAGGGCGAGCAAGTGATCATCATGGGCTTCGAACTGGCCGACAAGCCGATCCAGCCCAAGGCCGCGCTTGTCGATGGCCGCAATCGCTTCGTCCGTTTTCTGACCGAGACGGAAAAGACAATCATCGAGCCTTAGGCCCTGACGCAGCTCACGTCAGACTTGCCGGCGACATTTGCTTTGCAGGCTGAAAACTGTCGGCATCGGCGAGATTCCATGCGCGCATGAAGGCCTCATCTGCCGTTCCACGCAACAGAGCACCATTCTCCATTTCCGGATAGAGCGCGGCGAATGTGACCACTTCGCTTGGCGAGATCCGCCGTGAGAAAAATTCTTTCTGAAAACCGGACGGATGATCGAGACCGGCAGCCGCCGTCAATTCGGCCAAAGCCGCGATTGTTGAGCGATGGAAATTGGCGACGCGTGTCGCCTTGTCGGGGACGACAAGGGCGCGGGCGCGCATGGGATCTTGTGTCGCAACGCCGGTCGGACACATATCGGTATGGCAGGATTGCGACTGGATACAGCCAAGCGCAAACATGAAACCGCGTGCGGAATTGCACCAATCGGCACCCAGCGCCATTGCGCGCGCAATATCGAAAGCTGTCGCAATCTTGCCGCTTGCACCAATGCGAATGCGATCGCGTGCGCCTATGCCGATCAGCGCATTATGGACGAAAGAAAGTCCCTCGCGCATAGGCTTTCCCAGATGATCGAGAAATTCCAAAGGTGCAGCGCCAGTGCCGCCCTCGGCGCCATCGACAACGATGAAATCGGGATAAATGCCGGTCTTCTGCATCGCCTTGCAAATGGCCAGAAACTCCCATTCGTGGCCGATACATAATTTAAAGCCGACCGGCTTTCCGGAAGACAATTGGCGCAGCAGGCCGATGAATTGCATCATTTCTGTTGGCGTGGAAAAAGCCGGATGACGCGCCGGTGAAATGCAATCGACGCCAATAGGCACGCCGCGCGTCTGTGCGATTTCTTCCGTGACTTTTGCCGCAGGCAGCACGCCGCCATGTCCGGGCTTTGCGCCCTGACTGAGCTTCAGCTCGATCATACGGATCTGCTCGTTTGCAGCTGTTGCGGCAAATCTTTCGGGAGAAAAAGAACCATCCGGATGACGGGCACCGAAATATCCCGATCCCAATTCCCAGATAATATCGCCGCCACCTTCCCTGTGATACGGACTGAAACCTCCCTCGCCCGTATCATGGGCAAAGCCGCCTTTCTGAGCGCCAACATTCAGAGCCCGAATGGCATTGGCGCTGAGCGAGCCGAAACTCATCGCAGAAATATTGAAGATGGAAGAAGAATAGGGCTTGGCACAATCAGGCCCGCCAATCGAGATTCGAAACGCCTGTTGCGAGACGGATTTCGGAGCTATCGAATGATTAAGCCATTCAAAGCCATCTCCGTAGACGTCATACACCGTCCCGAAAGGGCGCTTGTCCAATTGTAATTTCGCACGCTGGTAAACAATGGCGCGCTTGTCGCGGCTGAACGGCATGCCATGTTTTTCGTCCTCGAAAAAATATTGCCGCATTTCGGGGCGGATTGATTCAAGGAGAAAGCGGATATGAGCTGCAATCGGATAATTGCGTAAAACCGCGTGGCGTGTCTGCACGAGATCATGGATGCCGATGATCGCCAGAAACGAGAAAATGCCTGCGCCAGCCATCAAAAGATAGGATGAGGGATTGAGGCTCAGGCCAGCAAGGAATGCAAAAGCTCCACAAATGACGATCCAGAACGGAACAAAGCGCGGAGCTAAAAAAGACTCAAACTTCATGCGATCGCCCCCAGCCATCGACATTTGATGCTGAAGGCTAGCCTGCCCGAAAACAAATGGCAATCAAAGGCGTAGGCGCTTGAAAATCGCTTCCGGAATCGAACGGATGATGAGCATGATCAAAGCCCAGACGGGGCGGACATAAATCGTATTCCGCTTGCCTTTAACAGCCCGCTCGATGGCGAGAGCCACTTCTTTGGGCTCTGCCGTCAGCGCTTTTGGAAGGTCAAGCTGCTCCGTCATGCGGGTGGCGACAAAGCCCGGCAAGACTGTCAAGACATGAACGCCCTTGCGCGCCAGGCGGTTTCTGAGACCTGACAGAAAGGCTGTAAAACCGGCCTTTGCAGATCCATAAATGTAATTTGTAGCACGGCCGCGATCGCCGGCGACCGAGCTGATGCCGACAATCGTTCCAGAACCGCGCGCCTCGAACAGATCGGCGAAGACGCTCAGAATGGCCGCGGGGCCCTCATAATTGCTGCGCATGACTTGAATGGCCGATGACAGATTTTTCTCATCAGCCGCCTGATTGCCGAGCACGCCGACGGCACAAATGACAATGTCAGGCAGAACGGGAAGCGCTTTGGCAAAAGCCTCATGATGAGCCGTATCGAGCGCATCAAATTCCACCAGATCGACATTGACGCCATAGCGAACCGCCAAATCCGTCTGTTCTGCCGAAAGCGTCTGCGCATGCCGCGCTGCAAGCTGGATATTATGCCCTGCTGCTGCAAAAACATGGGCGGTGGCCAGCCCTATATCCGAACGACCGCCAAGAATGAGAACCGAACCGGGCATTAGATTCCGAGCCTTTCAGATTGGGCTGAGGTGAAATGGGACCGCCAGCCCTCTTTCGTCCGTGTATCCAGAAATGCCGCCCGGCGCTGCTCGGAGCGGGAGAAAACATCTGCACTCATGCGCGCATCTTTTGCCAGATAAAAACGACCGCCGAAATCGAGGACAATGGAATCCAGCCGCTTGAGCAGATCGATCGTATTGCGATGGATCGGAAAATCGAGCGCCAGACTGTACCCCTCCATCGGAAAGGAAAGACCGCCACCCTCCGCGCCAAACCGTTTCAGCACAGCAAGAAAGGAGTCTTGCCCGGATTTCGATATTGTATCGAGCAGAACGCGCATGCCCAGATCCGATGAGGCGAGAGGCAGGACGCATTGAAATTGCGCAAAGCCCTTGCGGCCATAGAGGCGGTTCCAGTCGTGAATGGAATCGAGGGGATAAAAATATGCATCCCAATCCAGCAGACTGCGCCCCGCACGACGGCGACCATTCCTGTAATAGGCCTCATTGAATAAAGCGAGGCTCCAGGGATTGAGAACGAATGAGGGCGCATCAAACGGAAAACTTTTGGCTCGCCGCGCGGGAATGGAAAAGGGCTTGTCACGACGCTCTGCCGGCAAGTCCGCTCGGGTCGCATGTTCGCCGAACATGACAAGCGAGCGTCCCATTTTTTGCCCGCGCGCCAAACAATCGATCCAGGCGACGGAATAGGAGGCTGTCGGATTTTCATCGAACAGGCGAATGGCGTCCGACAAAGTCGCTGCCGGCCGAAGATCCTGCGCAATATAGCCGCTTTCAACCGGGCGCAGCCGAATGGCGGCGCGCAGAATCACGCCAGTCAATCCCATTCCGCCAATCGTAAATTCGAAGAGAGAGGGATCCTCTTCACGCGAGCATTTACGGGTATTCCCATTGCCATCGAGGATCTCGATCCAATCGACAAAATTGCGGATCGATCCGTCGCAATGATGGTTCTTGCCATGCACATCGGCAGCAATCATGCCGCCGAGCGTGACAAATTTGGTTCCTGGCGTCACTGCGGGAAACCAGCCGCGCGGCAAGAAGACTGAGATAATATCGGCGAGCAGCACGCCTGCCTCGGCAATCAGCTGACCGCTCGTGGAATCGAAAGCGCACATTCGGTTGAATGAGCGCATATCGATGGTCTGTGCCGGATTGATTGCACTGTCGCCGTAAGCGCGTCCATTGCCGCGCGCAATCAGGGGGCCGCGCGACAATGCAAGACGCAGATCACCCAGATTGCGCGGTCGCAAGAGGCAGGCGTCAAGACGCGGAAAATTACCCCAGCCGGACAGGATCAAAGCAGCGTTCCCCCAAGAAGGAAAACAGCGACAAGGACAAGACATGCCTGACTGATGCGATCGCGAATAGCGAAGACAAGCGGGTCATCATGCATCTGGCCACGATGGGTGACCATGACCATGTGCGAGATCCAGTAAAGCAGAACAAGGCAAACACCCCAGAGTATGGACGGCCGCGCGTAAAGCTCCAGAATTGCTGGCGAGCTGAGATAAAGCGCCATGACAAGCACCGAGACATAGCCGGCGGTAATGGCCATGCCGATAACGATCGGCAAATCAGCTACAATATAGCCGCGCCCGACCGCCTGCTCTTTTCCAACGGCCTTGCGATCCATGAGCTCGGCCTGGCGCTTGACGGCAGCAAGGCACAAGAAAAAGAAAATCGAAAAAGCAAGCAGCCATTCGGAAAGAATAATATCGGTCGCAATGCCGCCGGCAACGATGCGCCAGGTATAAAGGCCGGCAAGTGTCATGATGTCGATCATGAGCTTGCTCTTGAGAGAAAAAGAATAGGCCGTGCTGAGTGCTAAATAGGCGAGCAATGCGAAGGCAAATTCAAGTCGCACGAAGAGCGCAAGGGCAAAGCCTGGAACAATAAGCGCCAGCGCGAGGATCTTTCCTTGCGCAGCAGGAATGGCTCCCGATGCAAAGGGCCTGTTGCGCTTGCGCGGATGGGCCCGATCAGCCTCTATATCGGCGAGATCATTGACGACATAGACCGATGAAGCGATCAGGCTGAATGCGACAAAGGCCAGAAATGACTGAAAAGCCATCTCCCATGTGAGGCGATGGGACGCCAGCATGGGAATGAAGACAAGAAAATTCTTCAACCATTGATGCGGACGCAGCGCAATGAGATAGGGAGACTGCGCCAGAGCGAACCTCGATGTGTCATGCACTTTGTCGGTCACGTTTCACTTGTCCTGAATCATCGCCAATTTTCGTCGCATCACACAGATTGTTTCCAGATTGCCCACGGGGCGGGGGCAACGCACCCATTGCCCACTCTCCATGGCGCGCGGCATCAATCCTTTGATGACACCCTCCCAGTCAATAACATAATCAATGCCGGCACGATCAAGATATTCCTCAACGCGCTTCTCGCGCAGAGCCAGAAGCGCGGCCTGATTGACCTTGCCATCGAGATTGATCACGTTTGCATTGTAAAAGCCAACCACGCCGCTCTGGAAGGCGCCAACCTTGGCCGTAGCGGGAATTTCGCGCGCCACATATCCAGCGGCGACCGAATGACCATCGCCAATCTCGCCACGATGATGCGTCTGCCAGGCGGCCACCGCATTGACAATGACAAAGGCACCAAACGCCAGCGCAACCGATTGGCTGCGCATACGGGCGGGCAGGAAAGCAAAGGCAAGAGCTGGAATCAGCACGCCAGCCATCACAAGCGGCGCCGTGTAGCGCGCGTAAAAATGTCCCGCCCAGAAAAAGGCGAAATAAAGAAAGGGCAGGACAGCCATGCCGATAGCCCAGGCCGCAAGCACGGAACTAGCGCCACGCTGAAAGCCCATACCACGCCGCACGGCAATGAGCGCGATGACGGCTATCGCTGCCACGCCTGCAAAACCGATCATAATGTTCCCCGCCGTCGGGAGCCAGGGAGCAAGATTCTGGAACACAGCTGCAATCATGGCCTCAGCACGCCCCGGCGCGCTTGAAGCATCCACCATGCTTGCCTGAGCCGGGCCGGATGTGGGCATGAATGTTCCGCTCACGGCGCGCACCCAGAAAAACCATGGGCTGGTCACCGCCGGCGCAACAAGGCCGGCAAGGACGGCACGCGAAAAATCGACGCGACCGACAAGGATCAGAATGAGGAAAGCAAGAGCGGCCACAATGCCGAAATCGATGCGCGCCAAACCGCATAATCCGATTGCAAGGCCGAGCCGGAGTGCAGCCTCACCGTTAAGGCGACGGCCGAGCGGCATGAGCTCCAGCGAACGTGCAATCAAATAGGCAAGGAGCGCGAGATAGAGACCTGTCTCAAGGCCATAGGTAAAGGTTCGGAAGAGATAGAAACTCAAACCGCCGATCAGAAAGGCCATTGTGGCTGCCGTCTCATCGTCGCCATCCTTGGGCGTGGCGAGACGCGCAATACGTGCGCAAAGCGCGGCAAAGACAATCGCGTTGAGACCACCAAAAACAATCATGGCACGGGCAAAATCGAATTTGTCGCCGCCAAATGTCTGGACGATGCGCGCAAGTCCAGCCAGCACGATCGTCATCAACGGTTGAACGCCGGTGATGATCTCGCCAAAATTGGCGCTCAGCCCCTGCCCGGCTCCGAGATTCCAGGCTGCCAGCATCAGATAATATCCGTCCTCGCCTACCGGCTGGTCAGACAGAAACGGGAAATTCGCCCCGGTCGATAGCGAGCTCGGAAAGCCCTCGCGCGAGCCGAAAGCAAGAATGAATGTATAGGCGAAGATCAGACCGCCCGCGATGATCCTGAATTGAGCCATTCCAGAAATTCCCGAAACCTTTTTTCAGGGGCCACTTTACGGGCGGCGCAGCCTAAACGGGGTGGTGCTGAAGACACATTTGAGTGAGACAGGCATAGGGGCCGCAGCCTGCGCCAAAAACGAATGCGATCCGCACAGGACTCAAAAATCTTTTATTTTCAGTTCTTTGTAATATCACCAGCCAGGATTGCCGCTGCGCAGCATGCAGCCGATCCTGTGATCGGCTGCGCCAGCCATACCATCCATCTTCAAAGCATGATGTCCAGACTGGCTTTTGAAATCTTCATGCTGATTTCCGGGATTATCTATCCGGACATGGATGGAGTCTTCCCAATGAGACCTACCAGTCCACGTCCTTCTTGAACCTGCCGACATGCACATCCCAGGATGCAAGGGCGGCCTTGAAATTGGGCGTGGAAATGCCGCCAGTGAGATCAATGTCTCGAACCAGCGCGACCGAGCCATCTTTTCTCAGATATGCCTTTGTGTAGCGCCAGTTGGAATTCCATTGATTGAGCTGCTCAACCGGAATGGCTCCTTTGGCGTTCAGGCCGCAATTGAACTGAATGGCCGTGCAATTACGGCCATTGGTGCAGCCATAAAAGAAGATGCTCCACTTCAGGCCTTGCGACGATGAGGAAATGAGCGGATCCCCTT
>CANHAW010000074.1 GCA_947458675.1 Beijerinckiaceae bacterium | reverse complement strand
CGACGACGCAGATTTTCCATCTCCGCCATGGTGCGCAGAACTTTGTCCTTGAGCGCCTGATTTTCCTGCAGGAGATTTTCGATCTCGGTAAAGGGCTCGGGCTCGCCGATGGGCGATTGGGGCGAGGCCTCGGAAGTCAGCGAGCTCTCATGGGCTCCGCCCTCGGCATCGCGGGGCGCGTGGACGGGCTCGGTATCTGGCGTCTTCTGATCTTTCATCGGACTTTCGATATTTCTGAAAAACAGCGGGTCGAGGGGGATATCAGGGCTCGCCTCACAAAAATCAAGCCTGAGCGCCGTCAGCCTTGCGTTTGGGCGCCGGCTTGGACTGGGCGTCCTTGGGCTGGGCTTCAAAGACCTCGAGAAGATTGCGCCGGATCGCCCCCTCGCGCGAGGATGCGGTGATCTTGAGGCCGGTCAGATCGGTCACATAGAACACGTCGACCGCCTTTTCGCCGAAAGTGGCGATATGGGCCGAACCAATGTTCAGATTGAGCCGGGACAGAGCGGCGGTGAGATCGAACAAAAGGCCCGGACGATCGAGGCCGGAGACTTCGAGCACCGTGTAACGATTCGACAGATTATTGTCGATGGTCACTTCGGGAGCGAGCGGGAAGGTCTTGTCGGCGGCTTTGGGCTGGCCGATGCGGCTGGCAATGGCGTCGCTCAGTCTGATCTGGCCGCGCAGCGCTTTTTCGATCGCATCGGCGACGCGCGCGGCGCGGCGCATTTCATCCTCGTCGCGATCGAAGGCGCGGCTGATTGAAATCGTATCCAGCGCAAGGCCATCGGTGGTCGTGAAAATCTGCGCATCGACAATATTCGCACCAGAGGCCGCACAGGCACCTGCAATGATCGACAGAAGACGCGGATGATCGGGCGCCACCACCGTCAATTCGGTGACGCCACGGAAAGCATCTGTTGCCGTCTCGGTCGCCAAGGAGCGCATTTCAACTTCGGTGAGGCGCAGGAGATTGGCGTGTTTGATCTTGTGCGCGAGATCGACCTTGAGCCAATAGGCCGGATAATGACGCGCCGCATAAGCATCGAATTCCGGATCCGACCAGCCCGGCAGCCCCTTGCGCAATTCATCTTGCGCATGAAGCACGCGCTGCTTGCGATCGATGGCCGAATGGCCGCCCGCAATGACGACTTCGGTCTCCCAATAAAGTGTGCGCAGCAATTGGCCCTTCCAGCCATTCCACACGCCCGGCCCGACAGCGCGAATGTCGCAGACGGTGAGCACAAGCAGCATGCGCAGCCGCTCCAATGTCTGCACGGTTGCAGCAAATGTCTGGATCGTCTTGGGATCGGAAAGGTCGCGGCTTTGCGCCGTGTTGGACATGACGAGATGATTCTCGATCAGCCAGGCGACCGTCTCGGTCTCGGCTTCCGACAGGCCAAAGCGCGGACACAGGCTGCGCGCCACACGCGCGCCGCCAATGGAATGATCCTCATCGCGACCCTTGGCGACATCATGCAGGAAAAGCGCGACATAAAGCGCCGTGCGATTCTGGATCGAGGGAAGAATTTCAACGCAGACCGGATGGTCTTCCGCCAGGCGCTTGGATTCAATGCCCGACATAATGCCGACGGTGCGGAGCAAATGCTCATCGACCGTGTAATGATGATACATGTTGAATTGCATCATCGCGACGATCTTGCCGAAATCCGGGATGAAACGGCCAAGCACGCCGGCTTCATTCATGACGCGCAGCACCGGCTCGGGCGTGCGGCGCGAGGTCAAAATCTCGAGAAAAAGCCGATTGGCCTCGGGATCGTTGCGCAATTTCGCATCGATCTTTTTCAACGATTGGGTGACAAGCCGATTGGTATCGGGATGGATGGCAAGCTCATGCTTGTCAGCCAGATGATAAAGACGGATCAGATTGACCGGATCGCGCTGGAAAATATTGTCTGCCGTGACATTGATACGCCCATGCTCGATGGTGAAATCGCTGCCAGGCAAAACACGGCGCGCATTGCGCAGGCGCCCCATGAAACGATCGAGCATGGCGCGCGGCTTGGCTTCACGCTCTTCGAGTGCAGCGCAGACAATGGCGGTGAGATCGCCGACATCCTTGGCGACAAGAAAATAATGTTTCATGAAGCGCTCGACCGCCGACAGGCCTGCGCGCGACGTATAGCCGAGACGCTCGGCAATGGCCCGCTGCACATCGAAGCTCAATCGCTCTTCGGAACGGCCGGTCAGAAAATGCAAATGGCAGCGCACGCGCCATAAAAACTCTTCGCATCTTTGAAACAGCAGCCATTCGGCCGGCGTGAACAGGCCCGCCTGAACGAGCTCAGATGCATCGCGGACGCGATACACATATTTGGAAATCCAGAACAGCGTATTGAGATCGCGCAGGCCGCCCTTGCTTTCCTTCACATTCGGCTCAACCAGATAGCGCGATGTGCCGGCGCGGGTGATGCGCTGGTCGCGCTCGGCCAGTTTCGCCACCACAAATTCAGCCGCCGTATGATGGACGATCTCCGTCTCGAAGCGCTTGCGCATATCCTCAAAAAGCTGGCGATCGCCGAGAATGAAGCGCGCTTCAAGCAAAGCGGTGCGCACCGTCATATCCTCGCGCGCCTGACGCAGGCATTCATCGACAGAGCGCGTTGAATGACCGACTTTCTGGCGCAGATCCCAGAGCATGTAGAGAACGGCCTCGATGACGCTCTCGCTCCAGGGCGTCTGCTTGTAGGGCAGAAGAAAAAGCAGATCGATGTCAGAGCCCGGCGCCAGCGTGTCGCGTCCATAGCCGCCAACAGCTGCAATGCAAATGCGCTCGGCCGAAGACGGGTTGACCGCCGGATAGACATAAGTGACGACGTAATGATGGATGGAGGAGATCAGCTCGTCTTCCAGAAAAGACAGGCGACCGGCGCAGGCAAGGCCGCGTCCATTTTCCATGAGAATGTCGCGCGCCTTTTCGCGGCCCCGCTCCAGCGCCTCACGAAAACGCTCCATCGCCGCCTTGCGCAGAGCCTGCTTGTCGCCTTCATGTTTAAGGGCGAGGTCTGCAATATCGGCATCGAGCTTGGCGCGATCGATCACCGCGCTCTTGCCGGGCTCGGCGCGGCCGCGGGCGCGTGAACGGGAAGAAGTTTCGGTCGCAAGCGTCATGAAGACCCAACTAGCATCTGCAGCACGCACGGGCCAGAGATTGCGCCCGCGCCAAACGTATCATCGACGGCAGAAGATGATGATGCTTTGCCCGGCGGCAAAGGTCATGATCCCCGTTTGGCCTCGATCGCATTCCAGATATGGACCGCAAGATCGGGCCCGCCAAGCCGCTTGATCGCCCGCACGCCTGTGGGAGAAGTGACGTTGATTTCGGTCAGATTGCCGTCAATCACGTCGATTCCCACAAAGATCAGCCCTCTTTTCTTCAATTCAGGGCCGATTGTCGTGCAGATTTCGCGTTCGCGCGCTGTCAGTTCCGTTTCTGCGGCCGATCCGCCGCGCACCATATTCGAGCGAATGTCATCGGGCGCCGGTACGCGATTGACCGCGCCCATCGCCACGCCATCGACGAGAATAATCCTCTTGTCGCCCTTGGAAACGGCCGGGATGAATTGCTGGATCACCCAGGGTTCCCGGAAGGTGACGGAGAACAGATCGAAGAGCGAGCCGAAATTCGGATCTTTCTGCGCAATCTTGAAAACGGCCGATCCGCCATGCCCATGCAGCGGCTTCATGACCACATCGCCATGCTCGGCACGAAACGCCTCGATCTGGGCGCGATCGCGCGCGATGAGGGTTGGCGGCATGAGCTGGGGGAAATTCATCACGAAAAGCTTTTCAGGCGCATTGCGCACGCTGGCTGGATCGTTGACGACGAGAACCTTGGGATGGACGCGCTCGAGCATATGGGTCGAGGTTATATAGGCGAGGTCGAAGGGCGGATCCTGACGCAGCAGGACCACATCCATCTCCTCGAGATTTCTCATCTCCGGCGCGCCCAGACTGGCATGCTCGCCCGCAACATCCTTGACGGAGAGGGGTTGCATGGCGGCGACAATATCGCGGCCAAGCTGCCCGAGGCGGTCAGGCGTGTAATAAAAAAGCTGATGGCCGCGCGCCTGCGCTTCGAGCAGCAAAGCGAAAGTGGAATCGCCTGCAATATTGATTTTCTCGATCGGGTCCATCTGGACGGCGACTTTCAGGACCATGTCTTCTCTCACCCGCAAAAACTGGCGCCAATAGCGCATCAGAATGGGGAACAAGATGCTTCAGGGCCATATGACAAGCATAGGCGCAGGGCTGCCTGACGGCAACGGGGCTCAAAAGGCCAGCGGAAACGCGTCTTCCACCGTTTCGGGCCAGCGCCAGGGCACCATGAGCACAGCATCGCCGCGAAAATTGCAGGCCTGATGGGCGGGGTTACGCGACAGCCAATGGCGGGCGGCCAGAGAAATGCGCCGCTGTTTGGGTGGGTCGATGGCAAGCAGAGCGGCATCGCGCGCGCGGCGCGCCTTCACTTCGACAAAGGCAACCATATCGCCGCGCCGCGCCACAATGTCGATTTCGCCCCCCTGCACGCGATAGCCATAAGCAAGAATGCGCCAGCCTTTGGCGCGCAGATAAACGCGGGCGAGAAATTCCGCCTCAATGCCAAGGCCGCGCGCGGCGCGCCGGCTTTGCTTTTGATTGAAGGGCGGGCTCAGCCGTCGCCTCCATCGACCTCGGACGCCAGCACAATGGCGCGTGCATAAACACGCCGGCGCGGCAGGCCGATTTCTGCAGCCACAACGGAGGCTGCATCCTTGACCGAATGTTTTTTCATCGCCTCGATCAGGCGCATGTCGAGATCGGCTTCGCCGACCCTGACATCATCGGCGCCGGGTGGGCCGACCAGCAAAACGATTTCGCCTTTCGGCGGCTCTTCGGCAGCAAATTCATCTGCCAGATTGCGCAATGTTCCGCGGCGCACGGTCTCAAATCTTTTCGTCAATTCGCGCGCCATGGCGGCATCGCGCCGACCCAGAACAATGGCGAGATCATCCAGCGTTTCAGCCAGACGACGCGGAGATTCGAAAAACACCAATGTGCCGGGGATGGCGGCCAGTTCGCCGATGCGCTGGCGGCGCGCCCCCGATTTGGAGGGCAGAAAGCCTTCGAAAAAGAAGCGATCCGTCGGCAGGCCGGCAACGACAAGGGCTGCAAGAACAGCCGATGCACCGGGCACGGCAATGACAGGCGTGCCCTGCGCCACAGCCTCAGCAACCAGTTTGAAACCGGGATCGGACACAAGCGGCGTGCCGGCATCGGAGACCAAGGCCAAAGCCGCGCCATCCTTGAGCCGGGCAAGCAGATGCGGGCGCACCACAGCCGCATTATGTTCGTGATAGGCGACCAATGGCGTGGCAATGCCATAATGGGCCAGAAGCGTTTTGGTGACGCGCGTATCTTCTGCCAGCACGGCATCGGCCGCCGCCAAAGTCGCCAGAGCGCGCAGGGAAATGTCGCGCAAATTGCCGATGGGGGTCGCCACCACATGGAGGCCCGGCGACAAAGGCTCGGCTTCGGCGCGCAGGCCCAGCGCCGTATAGCTGGCCCGTCCCGCCTCTTTCCCGGTTTTCTCGCCGCTCATTCGCCCCTCCTTGCCCTGCAAGTCTAGCCTGCCTGGCGCATTCCCGATGTAACGTTCTTTATAGCGTTTATTTCGTCCTGTATATAGAACGCTTCGCGATACAGCCACGCCACAGTCCCGGCGTTTTTCTCTGAACGTATTGCTCGGGGCGGTCTCTTGTGTCTGAAAGGGGCAGGATGTCGCCCGAAGGCGCGGGCATCTTTGCGGAGGCCAATCTCTTGTCGATTCTTTTTCCCGGCGCGCATCTGACGCGTCGTTCCCTTGGCCTGTTTGCGCCGGTTGGCGCCAGTCTCCTGCTTGCCGGCTGCGGGCCGACGGGCCGCCCGCGCAGCGCTGGGCCGTCGCTGGGCGCACCATCTATCGAGGCACAAAATCTCGAGGCGGAAGCAGCTGCCACGCGCGCAAGGGTCGGCCTGATCCTGCCGCTGACGCAAAATGGCAGCCCGAGCAATGTCGGCACGGCCATGCGCAATGCCGCCGAATTGGCGCTTGCCGAAATGGGCGGCAGCGAATCTTTGAGCCTGATCGTCAAGGACGATCTGTCGAGCCTCGAGGGTGCGCGTCAGGCCACCCAAGCCGCATTGGCTGAGGGAGCCGAACTCATCATCGGCCCACTCTTTGCCCCCAATGTGCGCGAAGCCGGACGCATTGCGCGCAATGCCGGCAAGCCGGTGATCGGCCTGTCGACCGATACAAGCGTTGCCGGGCGTGGCGTCTATCTTCTGTCGTTCCTGATCGAGACCTATGTCGATCGCGTCATCGATCATGCTTTGGCGCGCGGCAAGAAGAGCTTTGCAGCGCTGGCGCCTGAAAATGATTACGGCAATGTCGCGATCAATGAATTCGTCGATCTCGCCGCAAGGCGCGGCTTTCGCGTGCGCATGACCGAACGCTATACGCCCGGCAATGCTGCGGCTGCTGTGCGCGCCGTGGCAGAACAGGCCGCGCAGATCGATGCTTTGTTCATTCCCGAACAGGCTGAAAATATGGTCCAGATCGCGGGCCTCCTCGGCGCCAATGGGCTCGATGGCAAGCGCGTGCAAATTCTCGGCACAGGCCTGTGGAACGATGCGCGCGTGCTCAATCTGCCGGCCTTGCAGGGCGCCTGGTTCGCAAGCCCCGAAGTTGCCGGCTACAATGCTTTCGCCGGCCGTTATCGCGCCCGTTTCGCATCCGAACCCGCGCGCATTGCCAGCCTTGCTTATGATGCAGTTTCGCTCGCTGCCGCTCTTGCGCGCACGCAAGGCGACCGGCGCTTCGCCGAGGATGTGCTCACCAATGCTTCGGGCTTCAACGGCACGGACGGGATTTTCCGTTTCCGCGCCGATGGCTTGAATGAGCGCGGCCTCTCCGTGCTGCAAGTCGCCGCCGGCTCGACAAATATCGCCAGTCCCGCGCCGAAAAGTTTTTCGGCAGCAAGCTGATCGTCACGCCGCCAGATCGGCAACGATGGCATCGAGCACAGGAAAACCGGCGGGCGTGACATTGATGCGCCCGCTATCTGAGCGCGCAATCATGCCCTCTTCAACAAGACTGTTCACGCGCGCCGGATTGAGCGAATGCCCGCTCAGATCTGTGTAGCGGGCAGGATCGATTCCTTCTGCGAGCCGCAGGCCCATCAGCAAAAATTCATCGCCCTGTTCGGAGCGTGAAAGAAGATCGCTCTCGATCAATCCATGACCGCCTGTCTCGACTTGCGCGAGCCAGTTTTCGGGATGTTTTTCGGTCGATTGCGCCAGCCGGCCTTCATTGGTGACAAGACGCCCATGCGCGCCAGGACCGACGCCCGCATATTCGCCATAGCGCCAATAGACGAGATTATGCCGGCTTTCCGCACCGGGGCGCGCATGATTGGAGACTTCATAGGCCGGCATGCCGGCAGCCTGCGTCACCTCCTGGGTGACATCCCACAAAGCCCGCGACAGATCGGGATCGGGCATGGCGAGTTTGCCCGCTTTGTAGAGGCGCTCGAACATTGTGTCGGGCTCAATCGTGAGCTGGTAGAGCGACAAATGTTCCACGGCGCGGGCAATGGCATCCTGCAATTCTGCTTTCCATGCAGCAGGCGTCTGGCCGGGGCGCGCATAAATCAGATCGAAAGAAAAACGCTCGAAAACATCGGCAGCAATGCCGACTGCTTTCATGGCTTCCTCGACATTATGCATGCGCCCGAGCGCTTTCAGATCGGCATCATTCATCGCCTGCACGCCAAGCGACACGCGATTGACGCCCGCCGCGCGATAGCCGCGAAAACGCTCCGCTTCGACGCTTGTCGGATTGGCCTCGAGCGTGATCTCAGCTT
This sequence comes from Beijerinckiaceae bacterium, assembly GCA_947458675.1. Taxonomy (GTDB): domain Bacteria; phylum Pseudomonadota; class Alphaproteobacteria; order Rhizobiales; family Beijerinckiaceae; genus Terripilifer. Next base: position 420 of record CANHAW010000074.1, on the reverse strand, counting down.
TTGGATCGACACTCCAGCCTTGCGCAATCGCATCGAGAATGGCGCCCACCGTCTGCGGCGCCATCAATGAGGGCGTGCCGCCGCCAAAAAAGATCGATGTCACTTTGCGCCCGGGCGCAAGCCCCGCGCGATGCGCAATCTCGGCGCGAAAAGCTTTTATGAAACGCGCTTCATCCACCCTGTTCTGGCGAACATGGGAATTGAAATCGCAATAGGGGCATTTCGACAGGCAGAAGGGCCAGTGAACATAGACCCCGAAGCCTGGATCAAAGGATGATGACATGCAGCTATCCATGACACAAAGGCTGCGACATTGCGAGGAGGCGCAAGTGAGGCGACAAACCAGAAGAAGACTGGATTGCCGCGCCGTGCTCGCAATGACGGCGCGTCACTTGACCAGACAAGCCTTGGCCAAATCCT
>CANHAW010000073.1 GCA_947458675.1 Beijerinckiaceae bacterium | reverse complement strand
TTTCCTCTTCCCCTGGCATCCCCCGATCGGGGGCCTCTCGCTTCCCGCGTCGCCCTCGCATCGCCCCGGTGCTGATTTTGCGGGCTTTTTATACCCCGCACCGGGCCTGCGATGACTTTTGTCTTGCTTGACCCATTCGACTAAGGTCTAGACGGGTGAAAGGCAAGGGGAAACAGCGCCGTGGGCTGCAAGGAAAGCTGGAGAACCGCCGACGGGCGCTGGCGCGGCCATGTTGACAGCCCCCGCCATTTGGCTGATTGCAAAGCCTAGCCAATCCCTTCCGCCAAGGGTCAACGAAGAAGAGAAGGAACGCCAAGGATGAGTGACGAAGCCGTCGGAGGACGCGTATTTTTCAGCAACGTTCGGCGCAGCCTCGACGAGGAAGACGAAATCCGTCTGGTCAGCGTCGGCGTCGATATCGGCTCCTCGACCTCCCACCTCGTTTTTTCGCGGCTTGTTCTGGAGCGGGTCGATAACCGCTACATCGTCACCGAGCGCGAAGTCTTCCACGAATCCGACGTTCTGCTCACCCCCTATACCGCCGATCTGACCGAGATCGACGCCCAGAAACTAGGCCAATTCATTGATAAACAATATGAAATCGCCGGTATCGACCCGATGTCGATTGACACGGGCGCCTTGATTCTGACCGGCGTGGCCGTGCGCCGCAACAATGCCCGCGCCATTGGCGAACTCTTTGCTGCCCAGACCGGCAAATTCGTCTCCGTTTCGGCGGGCGACGGGCTTGAGACGACGCTGGCGGCTTTCGGCTCGGGGGCAGCCGCACGCTCGGATCGCGAGAAGTGCCGTGTGATGAATATCGACATTGGCGGCGGCACGTCGAAAATCGCCGTTTGCGTCAATGGCGAAGTCGCTGAAATGACGGCCATCGATGTCGGCGCGCGCACCCTGTCCTTCGATGCCGACGGCAAGATCACGCGCATTGAAGAAGCGGCCCGGCGCTTTGCCGGCGAAGTCGGCCTCAAGCTCGAAATGGGGCAAGTGCCCGATCCTGCCCGTCTGGATGCGATGATCGAGCGCATGGCCGAGCGGCTGATGGAGGCTGTGAGCCAGCCCAAACTCAGCCCCGAAACGGCCTCGCTGCTGCGCGTCGATGCGCTGAAAAACGAGCAGAAGCCGGATGTCGTGACATTCTCTGGCGGCGTCTCCGAGTATATTTACAATCGCCAGAAGGCGGGCTTCGGCGATCTGGGGCCGAAACTGGCTCAGGCCATTCTGAAGCGCGTCAATGCCTGGGGCCCGCGCCTCGAGCGGCCCGACGAGGGCATTCGCGCCACCGTCGTCGGCGCCTCGCAATATACGATCCAGGTTTCGGGCTCGACGATTTTCGTCAATCCGCTCGATGTCCTGCCGATCCGCAATGTGCCCGTGATCACGCCAGAATTGCCGCTCGAAGCCGAGAATCTCGACATTGAGGCGATTGCAACGGCTGTGCGCACGGCCTTGCGTCGGCTTGACCTGCATGAGGGCGAGCAGGCCGTCGCCATGTGCTATCGCTGGGGCGGTTCAGCCACATTCCGCCGCCTCGACGATTTCGTCACGGGCGTCCGCAAGGGTCTTTCCGTGCATATGGACAAGGGTTTCCCCCTCGTTCTGGTCGGCGACGGAGATATTGGCGGGCTTGTCGGCATTCACTGCCTCGAAGAGCAGAAGATGACAAATCCGATCGTCTCGATCGATGGAATCAATCTGAAGGAATTCGACTTCATCGACATTGGTGCGATGCTGGAAACCTCCGGCGCCGTTCCGGTGGTGATCAAATCGCTTGTCTTCCCGACCTCGACTGCGCTGGGTCGTGTGGAAAGCGCCAAAATCTGAGGCGACATGGCCGCCGGTTTCTATCCGCCGATCGAACCTTACGCCATTGGCTCGCTGGAGACCGGCGACGGCCACGTGCTCTATTGGGAAACGTGCGGCAATCCTGAGGGAAAGCCCGCACTTTTCCTGCATGGGGGGCCGGGCGGCGGCTGCTCGACAGACAATCGTCGCCTGTTCGATCCCGAACGCTACCGCATCGTCCTTTTCGATCAGCGCGGGGCTGGGCGCTCACGCCCATTGGGCTCCATCGCGAATAATACAACGCAGCATCTCATCGACGATATTGAAGCTTTGCGCGCCTATCTTGGCATTGAGCGCTGGCATGTCGCACTGGGCGGCTCATGGGGCGCCACTTTGGCGCTCGCTTATGCGCAGGCCCATCCCTATCGCGTCAAAAATCTCGCGCTGCGCGGCGTCTTTACAGGACGCCAATGCGAGGTCGATTGGCTCTATGGCGATGGCGCAAGGCATGTCTTTCCTGAAGCCCATGCGGAATTCGTCAACTTCCTGCCGAAGGATGAGAGGGGCGATATTATCGCCGCCTACCATCGCCGCCTGACCTGCGGCGAGGAAGCAACGGAGCTCTCTGCCGCAGCAGCCTGGTGCGCCTATGAGGCAAAACTTTTGCTGCTCATTCCGCGTGCGGTTTATCCGACAGGCAATATGGCAACCCCGCAGACCCGTGCACTGGCGCGGATCGAGGCGCATTATTTCGTCAACGGCTGCTTTCTCGCAGACGGTCAGATCTTGACCCGCGCTCATGGCCTGCACGGCATTCCCGGCATCATTGTGCAAGGTCGCTATGATGCCGTGACCCCGCCCATCACTGCATGGGAATTGCACGAGCGCTGGCCCGTATCGCATTTGAAGATCGTCGCCGATGCGGGACATGCGACCATCGAGCCGGGCATTCAGAAAGCACTGGTCGAAGCCACCGATTATTTCGCCGGCTTCTGACCTTTTTGCTTGAGAGAAACAATCTCAGCGAGATTGTTTCCAAGGCACGATCAGCCGTTCAAGCTCATTGATGAGGATGGTGAAGGCAATGCCCAGCATCGCAATCACGAGCAATCCGACATACATGGTCTCGACCGAGAGAATTTCCCAGGCGTTCCACATCATGAAACCAAGACCGCTCTTGGCACCGACAATTTCAGCAAGCGAAATCAGCACGAGGCCGAGCCCGATGCCAAGTCTGACGCCGGTGAGGATGAGCGGCATGGCGCCGGGCAAAGCAACTGTGCGGAAAACCTGCCAGCGGCTCGCACCGAAATTGCGGCTGACATCGAAATGGATTTTCGAAATCTCCAGCACGCCCGCCATGGAATTGATCACGATCGGATAAAAAATGCCGATCCCGACCATCACGATCTTGGAGGATTCGCCAAGGCCGAAAATGAGCAGAACAAGCGGCAGAATGGCGCTTTTGGGAATCGGATAGGTCGCTGAAATGACCGGCTCGACAATCATCCGCAAGGGCCGCGACAGGCCCATGGTCACGCCAAGAATGAGCGCTGGAATACCGCCGAACAGAAAGCCCCAGAACAATCTCTGCATGGAGGCGGAGAAATGTTTCCAGAGCTGGCCATTTTCCGCAAGGATCATGAGCTGGGTGAAAATTTTCGATGGAGCGGGGAAGAACCGCACATCGATCAATCCCAACCGCGCACAAATCTCCCAGATCAGCAGCAGAAAGACGGGAGATATGACATTGAGCATACGCTCAATCGTTCCCACCGAAGGACGCAACGAGAAGGGGCGCGAGGCTTTGCGCACATCCTTGGCCTTTTCGACGACCTCGCTCATTTCGCGCTCTCCTCATCCTGAGCGCGGGCGCGCTGCACTTCATCGCGCAAATGTCCCCAGATCGAATAGACAAGCTCGCCATATTCAGGGCGGGCACGCAATTCGAGCACACGGCGCGGGCGCTCAAAGGGTACATCGACAATCAGTTTGGACCGGCCGGGATGGGCTGTCATGATCATGATGCGATCGCCCAGCGTCACGGCTTCATCGACCGAATGGGTGATGAACATGACGGTCTTGCGCGTCTCTTCCCAGATACGCAGCAATTCTTCCTGCAAAAGAATCTTGTTCTGTTCGTCGAGTGCCGAGAAAGGCTCATCCATGAGCAATATGTCAGGATCATTGGCAAAGGCGCGCGCGATGGAAACGCGCTGGCGCATGCCGCCCGACAATTGATGCGGATAGGAATTATGAAAACGCGACAGGCCGGTGCGCTGCAGATAATGGCCGACAATATCCTTGATCTCGGCGCGCGGCAGGCCACGCATGCGAAGCCCATAGGCGGCATTTTCGAAAACATTCATCCAGGGGAAAAGCGAATCGCCCTGGAAGACCATGGAATTGCTCGGGCGATTGGCAGCGGGCGCGGAGATTTCCATCGTTCCCGATGTGCGCTTTTCAAGTCCGGCAAGAATACGCAAGAGCGTTGTCTTGCCGCAACCGGAAGGGCCGACAATCATAAAGAAGCAACCGGTCGGAATATCGAGCGTGATCGGCTCGAGCGCGGTAAAGGGGCCGGAATTGGTCTGAAAAACTTTCGATAAATCGCGCAGCCTGATTTTCCAATCGGGGGCCACTGCATGATCGCGCATCATTGTTTCAGCCGTCACCGGCGCGTCTCCTCCGCTCGCAGAAGGTTTCACGCACGCATGTCGCGCCGCTTCCTCCCCGATTATTTTCCCATAACCTCATTCCGGGCCACAGGTCTCAGCATTTTGGATAAAGCGAGGGTACGACACAAGCAATGTTTCTTGTCCCCACCCGGTCTCAGGTCTGTTCAAAATCCGCCGGATTAAAATCACGATGCGCTGAACAGAATTCGCAGGTCACGCCGATCCGCCCATTGTCGCCCACCATGTCATGGCGTTCCTGCGGCGAGAAACCTCGCAACATGTCGGCGATCCGCTCAGTGGAACAGCGGCAGGCCTCGCGCATGCTCTGCCCCTCGAAAACCTTGACGCCCCGTTCGTGGAAAAGCCGATAGAGCAAGCGCTCGCTGGAAAGCGTCGGATCGACGAGTTCATGATCCTCGACAGTGGCCGCAAGGCTCTTGGCCTCGGCCCAGGCATCATCATCGCCGGGATCATGCATGGCAGTGCCGACAGGTGCGTCTCCAGGATGAAGATCTCGCTGGCGCAGCCGGTCTTCTGACTGGGGCAGGAACTGCACCATCAGCCCGCCGGCACGCCATTGGCGGCCCTCGCCTGTATGGCTTTCGGCAACGGCCAGACGAACCTGCGTCGGGATTTGTTCCGATTGCAGGAAATATTGATGGGCTGCCTGCTCAAGCCCCTGCCCGTCCAGCGGAACGACGCCCTGATAGCGCGACATGTCCGGCCCTTGATCGATGGTCAATGCCAGATGTCCGCGACCCAGCAATTGGGCGGGCGCGCTTTCCCCGGTGCGGCTGGCGATTGCAAGAGCCTCTTCATCGAAACGGGCGAAGGCGCGCATGCGATCGGGTGCATCGTAATCAACGACAATCATGCTGACGGCGCCATCAGTGCGCGTCTGCAATTGGAAGCGGCCGTCGAATTTCAGCGCCGAGCCGAGCAGGGCTGTCATGGCCACCGCTTCGCCGACAAGTCGCGCAACAGGCGCGGGATAGGCATGACGTGACAAAATCCCATCGACCGAGGCGCCAAGCCGCACAATGCGACCGCGGCTCTCAAGCGGCTCGACAACAAAGGGCAGAACGAGATCGTCTTGCCCGACATCCGAGACGGGACGCGAAATATCATCGCTCACCGGGAGAGCGCTCCCATGCACCAGGCCAGCACGCCCTTTTGCGCATGCAGGCGATTTTCAGCCTCATCGAAGACAACCGATTGCGGACCATCGATGACGGCGTCGGTCACTTCCTCGCCGCGATGGGCCGGCAGGCAATGCATGAAAATAGCCTGTGGGCCAGCCACTTTCATCAAGTCTTCGTTGACCTGATAGCGCGCAAGAAGGTTATGGCGCCGGCGCGCCTCATCCTCGTCGCCCATCGAAACCCAGCAATCGGAAATCACACAATCAACGCCGCGCACCGCCTCGCGCGGATCGGTTGTGAGATTGACTTTTGCATGATTGCGCTTGGCCCAGTCGAGCAGGCCGGCATGGGGCGCAAGCTCCAGCGGCGTGGCAATATTGATGGTGAAATCGAAACGCTGCGCTGCCTCGATCCAGCTTGCCAGCACATTATTCGCATCCCCCGTCCAAGCAACGGTACGGCCGGCAATCGGCCCTCTGTGCTCTTCAAAAGTCATGACATCGGCCATGACCTGACAGGGATGCGAGCGCTTGGTCAGCGCATTGATGACCGGAACGCTGGCATGTTTGGCAAGCTCCAGCATGTCATCATGGTCGAGAATGCGGATCATGATCGCATCGACATAGCGCGACAGGACGCGTGCTGTATCGGCAATCGTCTCGCCGCGGCCAAGCTGCATTTCTGCGCCCGTCAGCATGATGGTTTCGCCACCCAATTCGCGCATGCCGACATCAAAAGACACGCGCGTGCGCGTCGAGGGCTTGTCGAAAATCATCGCCAGCACTTTGCCCTCAAGCGGGCGATCTTTCGACTTCTGGCCCTTGATGCGCTTGCCCTTGATCGAGGCGGCTGAATCGAGAATGAAGCGCAGTTCTTGCGCGCTCACATCCGAAAGATCGGCAAAATGGCGGGGGGCGCCGATGGTCTGTGCGGTGCTCACGCCTTGGCTCCGTCTTTCGTGGTCTCTTTGGCTTCCATGGCTGCACAGGCAGAATCGAGCCGGGCAATGGCCTGGCTCACTTCCGCCTCGCCGATGATGAGCGGCGGCAGCAAGCGCACGACATTATCGCCTGCGGGAATGACAAGCAGTTTTTCAGCGCGCGCCGCAGCGGTAAATTCGCCATTGTTCGGCTTGAGCTTCAGGCCGATCATCAGCCCCTCGCCGCGCACTTCTTCGATAATGCCGGGACGCCGGTCGCGCAATTCGGCGAGACGCTGCTTGAGCAACAGGCCCGTCTTCTCGACCTTGTCGAGAAACCCCTGCGCCAGAACCACATCGAGCACGGCATTGCCGACCGCCATGGCCAAAGGATTGCCGCCATAGGTTGTGCCATGTGTGCCGGCCGTCATGCCTTTGGCGGCCTCTTTGGTGGCAAGGCAGGCACCCAGCGGAAAGCCGCCGCCGATCCCTTTGGCCACGGCCATAATGTCAGGCGTCACGCCCGACCATTCATGGGCAAACAGCTTGCCCGTGCGCCCGACGCCGGTCTGCACTTCGTCGAAAATCAGCAGCAGGCCGTGCTCGTCGCAGAGCTGGCGCAATCCGCGCAGGCATTGCGGGGGAACAGGGCGGATACCGCCCTCGCCCTGGATCGGCTCGATCAGAATGGCGCCCGTCTCCGGCCCGATGGCTGCCTTCAGCGCCTCATGGTCGCCAAAAGGCACCTGATCGAAGCCCTCGACCTTGGGGCCGAAGCCTTCAAGATATTTCTGCTGACCGCCGGCGGCGACGGTGGCCAAAGTGCGCCCGTGAAAGGCGCCCTCGAAAGTGACGATCCGGTATTTTTCCGGATGGCCGCAGGCCGATTGATATTTGCGCGCCATTTTGATCGCGCATTCCATCGCTTCGGCACCGGAATTGGTGAAGAAGACATAATCGGCGAAAGAGGCATCGACGAGGCGCTGCGCCAATCTCTCGCCTTCGGGAATGCGGAAGAGATTGGACGTATGCCAAAGCTTCTTGCCCTGTTCAGCGAGCGCAGCAATCAGATGCGGATGAGAATATCCCAGCGAAGCCACAGCAATGCCGCCGCCGAAATCCAGATAGCGCGTGCCATCGGTTGCCGTGAGCCAGGCTCCCTCGCCCTCCTGAAAGGCAAGGTCTGCTCTCGCATAGGTCGGCAATAGCGGCGAGTTCACGGGTCTGCTCCGGGACGGGGATGTTCTGAAAAGGAAAGTGCCGCCTCTGGGGGCGGCATTGAGAGTCAAGTCTAGTTTCTCGGGCCTCCCCGGTCAAATGACAGCACCATGTCATTTTCATCGACCGCTTATGCATTTTTGCATCGCTTTATTGGCCTGCACGGCGGGCCGGACAGCAAAAGCAGAAAAGAAGGGAAGATTTTCGCACCCGCAATACAACTCGCTGGGGAAAACGGAATGTAGAGCCCGCTGAACCTTGCACATGATTCAATAGCTAGTGTAGCGTCCCGCTCGTCGAATACGACATCTCGTGCGGCGGACCTATCTGAGAGTGTTTTGCGTCCAACGACGCCGGCTTTTGCTGGCGCAGCGTGCGCTCTTGGATTCTGATTTTGACGGACCTGGAGGAGGACGAAATGTCCTGGACCGATGAACGTGTGGAAATGCTGCGGAAATTGTGGCTGGACGGATTGAGTGCCAGCCAGATCGCGGCCGAACTCGCCCACGGCATCACCCGCAATGCGGTGATCGGGAAAGTGCACCGCCTCGGCCTTTCGGGCCGGGTCAAGGCGCCATCGACGGCGGCT
>CANHAW010000072.1 GCA_947458675.1 Beijerinckiaceae bacterium | reverse complement strand
TCTGTCGAGCGCGGCTTCATAGAGCTGACGCTCGGAATAGGATTGTTCGGGCTGGGCTTCCGAACGATAGAGATCGCGTACCACTTCGGAAATCTGCAACAGATCGCCCGAATTGATCTTGGCCTCATATTCCTGCGCGCGACGCGACCACATGGTGCGCTTGATGCGCGCGCGTCCTGTGAGGATGTCGAGCGCCTTTTGAACGGTCTCTGCATCTGCGAGCTTGCGGATGGCGCCTGCCAAAACCTTTGGCATCGGCACCTTCAAGGTCATCTTGTCCTTCATGAAATTGATGACAAAAAGCTCGAGCTTGAAACCGGCGACTTCCTGTTCATCGATCGCAATGATCTGGCCGACGCCATGGGCCGGGTAAACGATGAATTCATTGACTTTGAAACCGGAGCGGTTGGCGCTCGGTTTGGCGACCGTTTTGTCGATCGCCTTCGCAGGAACAGCCGGAGCCGCAGCCTGTGTCTTGCCTGCATTCGTCGTCTGCAAAGACTTCACCGAAATGTCCTTCATTGTGGCAGCTGCCGGAGCAGCCGAGGAACCTGCCGCCAATTGCGCCTTGGGACGCTGGACAACAGGCTGGGGCGCGGCCGCAGCGGCCGATTTGGCTGATTTCCCCCCATTTTTTCGGGCTTCTTTGGCCTCTGGCTTGCCAGCAACGCCCGACGCGGCAACCCGCTCCGGCTTGGCTGCAATTTTCTTTTCTGCGGCCGGCTTGGCGGCTGCCTCAGACTTGTTCGGCTCAGATTTGGCGGCAACAACCTTGGGCTCAGGAGCCGCCTTTTCGCTCTTTGCAGGCGCCGGTTGTTTAACTGGCGGTTTGGTATCGGCCTTGGCGGGCGCCTTCTCCACCGGCTTGGTGGCGGAAGGAGCTGGAGCCTTTTCAGCAGATTTTGCCGCAGGCTTGGCCGCCGCCTTCGCAACGGGCTTGGCCGCGACCGGCTTTACGGGAGCTGGCTTGGCAGCAGCAGGTTTGGCAGCAACAGGCTTGGCAGGCTCAGGCTTGGCAAGAGCAGGCTTGGCAGGAGCAGGCTTGGCAGGAGCAGGCTTGGCGGCAACAGGCTTGGCGGCAGCGGGTTTAGCAGCAGCGGATTTAGCAGCAGTCTTGCCCAAGTCTTTCTCCGTGACCTTTGTCTTTGTGGCCGCAGCAGCAGCGGGCTTGGCAGCCGGCTTTTCAACCGGCTTGGCGGCGGACTTGGCCGCGGATTTGGCGGCGGGCTTGGCAGCCGTCTTGGCAGCAGGCTTGGCTGCCGGCTTGGCTGCAGGCTTGGCCACCGATTTATTCTTTTCTGGAGCCTTGTCCTTGCCCTTTACAGCGGGCTTGGCGGGAGCCGCAGCCTTGACCGGGGTCGAAGCCTTCGCCTTACCGGCCGCCGCTTTGGGGGCGGCCTTGGTCTCCGTTTTCCGGGTCGCAGCGGCTGCAGAACCGGATTTGGAGCTCTTTGACTTGGATGCGGTGACGGGCTTCTTCGACGACGCCATGACTGGGCACTCCTATATTGCCCCGGGTTGGACACCGGGACGCCGACGGGAGCAGATACGCAACTCCCCCATGGAGCGACGCGCCACCACCGCGGAAGCCTCTGCCCATGGGCGGACGGCATTCACGGCGATCACGCGACTCCTCAGCCGCATTCACGAACTGTCCTGATGTCAGGCCCCGCCAGCTTGTGCACGGCAGAGCCAGTGTTTGACGCAAAGCCCGGAGAAAGCCGGGCTGGAGCAGACACGTTTCCGGAATATTCGACTGTTAAATAATTCAATAGCACGAAAATCGATCCAAATCAAAGAATTCAGCTCCAGCGCCGCCATTGCTGGCGGCGGCTGGTTAACTTCTTGATGTCGCGAACCGAAAAAGTGTTAACCCGGCCTCAGTCGCCCTCGCCGGGATTGGGCGAGAAATAGGCGTCGAATTTCCCCGGCTTGCCGTCGAATTCCTTGGCGTCGTCGGGAGCATCGCGCTTGACCGTAATATTGGGCCAAGTCTTGGCCATGTCGGCGTTGAGCGTCAGCCATTTTTCAAGGCCCGGCTCAGTATCGGGCTTGATTGCCTCAGCCGGGCATTCCGGCTCGCAGACGCCGCAATCGATACATTCGTCAGGGTGAATGACGAGCATATTTTCGCCTTCGTAGAAGCAGTCCACCGGGCAGACTTCCACGCAATCCATATACTTGCACTTGATGCAATTCTCACCGACGACGTAGGTCATGCCCATCTCCCGGGGCGCGCCGGCTGCTGGCCGCGCGCCAGAAAAATCACAATCCGTGCTAACGCCTTCGGCGATGGGGCGCAAGACGGGGGTTGGAGAAGCTTATTCTCGGCCAAGCCATAAGCCCAGCACCCGCCTGTCCCTTTTGGTCGGCCGGCCTGCGCCGGCCTCGCGCTTGGGCATCAGGATTGCGCCATCGCCAGCCTGCGGTGGCGGCGAAAGATCCTCATAGAGAAGGCGGGCTTCCTCGAAAGGGCCGCGACGGCTGCCAGAAGCGAGAATTTTCAGCACTTTCACATCCCGCGGCAAGGAAACGGTCAAAACATCGCCGGGGCCGACAGCCTTTGCAGGCGTGTCGATTCGGGTTGAATTGACCCGGACATGTCCTTCACTGACGAGCTTGGCCGCCAGGGTCCGGCTTTTCACGATACGGGCAAACCAGAGCCATTTGTCGAGACGCTGGCGGGAGGCGACCGGCTGCTGGCCGGCCTGCACTTCGCCTTGCCGCCCAGAGCCGGCCAATCGTCAATCCTTCTTGTTTTTGCCTTCGAGCTCGCTCTTGAGGGCAAGCAATTTGGCAAAAGGAGAATTGGGATCGGGCTGACGCTCGCGCGGGGCGGGCTTTTCGCTGGAGGCGAAAGGCCGGTCGCCACGACGCTGATCGCGATCGGGACGGCCGCCCTTGCCGCCCTGCCCCTGCGGACGCGGGCCCCGGTCAGGACGACCAGATGGGCGTCCACCCTCGCCCTCGCGGCGGAATTTCTGGAAATTGCCTTTCCGGCGCTCTTCCTGCTTCGGCGGCGCTCCGCCTTCCGCCGGGGCAGCCTGCCCCTCGCTTGGCTGGGAGGTGCGCTGCGGACGCCGATCCTTGTTGCGATCGGGCCGGCGGCCCTGATGCTGGTGGCGATGGGGCCGCCAGACTTCGATCATTTCGGGTTCGGCAGGCGCCGCGCCAGCTTCGCCTTCCACCGGCGCAGCCTCAGCCACAGGCTCAGCAGGAGCGGGTTCAGCAACAACCGGTTCCGCGACGGGTGCTTCCGCCACGGGGGCGCTTTCAACGGCCACCTCGCTGGCGTCCGCCGCAGCTTCAGCCTCGGCAGATGCTTCGGCAGGCGCTTCGACAGCTGCCTCGGCAGGTGTGTCGGCAGCCGCCTGCTTCAGCGGCTCGCGTGGCGCTGCCGCCAGGAGCGGAACAGTTATGGCCGGACCCGGTCGCTTGTCGCTCTGATAGCCGAGCGAGCGCAGGATAGAGGCAAAAGCCTCTCCCGAACAACCGGCGAGAGATGTCATGGCCACCGTCACAACGAAACCTTCGCCATCGGCGGCGCCGGCTGGCGCATCGCCCGGCGTCACGCCGGGACGATAGGAAATGGCGGGGCGGATCAAATCGGCCAGACGCTCGAGAATATCGACCCGCACGCAGCGCTCGCCGCAGACACGGAAACCGGCTGCGCGATAAAAACCTTTCGGCACAGCTTTGTCGGCAGCAAAGGACGTGCGGCCAGAGGCGGCCAGATGCGGCACTTCGTCGATCCCGGCGACACCTTCCGTGCCGCCATGTTTGAGCGCCCAGAGCTGGGCGGCAAGCGCACGCGGGGCGGGCTTGAGCAGGGCCGGCAAATAGATGTGATAGGCCCCGAAGCGGATACCGACCTTGCGCAAAGCGGCGCGACCGTCCTGATCGAGCCCCTTAACCTGATCGGAGACTTTGCCGCGCTCGAGGACGCCGAGCGATTCGGCCACCTGAAAAGCGATGCCGCGGCCGATGCCTTCAAGCCCGTCGCCCTTTTCCAGATCCTGCAGCGGTCCGAGCAATTTCTTGACGTGGCCGGCGAGCCAGAGGTTGAGCCGGTTCTGCACAAGTTCCAGCGTCGGGCCGGTCAGCTGTTCATCCGCCAGAATACGCACGGACGGGCTGAGCACGTGATCGCCCGCAGCCGTTTTGCCGACAGCTTCGCCCAGCCAGCGGATTGTCCCGTCATTGGCGAGAACGAAAGCCTCGTCTACAGCCTCGTGGATCCGCTGCGCGCGGCCCTCGATTTCGCTGGCCAGCGCCTTTTGGGCGGCTGCGTTCAAGGTTCTTGCCGCCTCGCCTGCGGCCTGGGGATCCGGCGTGAAGCGGAAACCGTGAAGTTGCCCAATGTGCTGACCCTCGACCAGCACATCCCCATTTGCGGTGATTTCCGCTTCCAGCATCGCATTCTCTCTCAAGCGGCGCATCAGAACGCTCGTTCTCCGGTCGACGAACCGTTGGGCGAGGCGCTCATGCAAAGCGTCCGAAAGACTGTCCTCTACCTGACGCGTGACGCCCTGCCAATGCTCCGGATCGCGTAACCAGTCAGGACGGTTGGAAATGTAGTTGAATGTCCGCACCTGGGCGATCCGGGCGGAGAGGACATCAATATCCCCGTCCGTCCGGTTGAAGGTCTCCAGATGACGGGAGAACCAGTCATCGGGCACGCGCCCGGCGCGAATGATGAATTTGTACAAAGTCTGGACCAGCTCGGCATGGGCGGCAGGCGAGAGCTTTCGATAATCGGGCACCTGGCAGACCTCCCAGAGCCGCTGGATATCGGCCCTGGTCTTGGTCTGGTGGCGCACATCGGCATCGCGCGACATAATGTCGAGCACCATCACATCTTCGGCAAGCGGTGCGCGCGTCAGGCCGCTTTCCTCGGGCAGCACTTCAAGCGAGTGCTGAAGCGCATCGATGGTTGAAAAATCGAGTTGCGCATTGCGCCACTGAAAAAGGTTGAGCGGATCGAACCGATGCTGCTCCAGCATTTCGACGAGTTCTTCATCGAAGGGCGAGCATCGCCCCGTCGTACCAAAAGTTCCGTCGCGCACATGACGTCCGGCACGACCCGCAATCTGGCCCATTTCGGAGGGCGTCAGGCGACGATATTGCCAACCGTCATATTTGCGGTCGCCGGCAAAAGCGACATGATCGACATCGAGATTGAGACCCATGCCAATCGCATCTGTCGCAATAATGTAATCGACTTCGCCCGATTGATAGAGAGCGACTTGCGAATTGCGCGTGCGTGGACTGAGCGCACCCAGAACAACCGCCGCACCGCCGCGCGTACGACGGATCAATTCAGCAATCGCATAAACTTCCTCGGCCGAAAAAGCGACAATAGCGCTGCGGCGCGGCAATCGCGACAATTTGCGCTCGCCTGCAAAGGTCAATTGCGACAGGCGCGGACGCGTGATGATACTCACGCCCGGCATCAAACGCTCAATGAGACCGCGGGCCGTTTCAGCCCCAAGCAGCAGCGTTTCCTCACGCCCTCTGCGATTGAGCAATCTGTCGGTGAAAACATGGCCGCGATCGAGATCGGCGCCGAGCTGGATTTCATCGATCGCGACATAAGCAACATCGAGATCGCGCGGCATGGCCTCCACAGTGGAGATCCAATAGCGCGGATGTTTCGGTTTGATTTTTTCTTCGCCGGTGATCAGCGCCACATGTTCGGCGCCGATTTTTTCGACAACGCGATTATAGACCTCACGCGCCAGAAGCCTGAGCGGCAAGCCGATGATGCCGGATGAATATTGCAGCATCCGCTCGATGGCCAGATGCGTCTTGCCGGTGTTTGTCGGACCCAGCACAGCGCTCACGCGCGCCGCGCGCTCAGCTGCAGGCAGAGCCTTGCCTTGAGTCGTGGGCCTTTCCGCAAAGGGAAGATTCATCGGGAAAAGCCCTGCTCCGCAAAGTGCCTTGGACAGCACCCCTTAGCACAATGCCTCGCGCCGGTAATCGAGCGCGCCATTGCCATCGACACCATTAAAGCGAATTGAACGGGAAGGGAACGAAACAGGGGCGAATCGACGACCCGCGCTGGATCTGTCTTTGTTCACCACCAGATATGGACGGCCGCGGCAAAGGGCCACCACATTTTGGAAATCATGCCCGAAAGAGCTGAATCCATCAGCTATGGGGCGCTTTCCAGCCCCGCTTCGGCGTCAAGCACTATTTGAGGCGTTTTGCAGATTGGCGAGGCGGGGATCAGAGCGCGGCAGGCGCGCGGCGCGCAGCTGCTACAAAATCCGTCGCCTCGATGACGGCCGTGCCGAAGCTTGTGGCAACGGATATGCGATAGGGCATGACAAGCCGGCTTGAACCGATCGGGGCCAGCCAGACGTTGATATCGCGATTTTCAGCCATCATTTGCACCGGCCGGCGGTCGCGATGACCGGCCAGGGGCTTGTAGCGGACGGCGCAGACGGCCACCGGGCCGGAATAGCCCTTGGCCTGTACCTGCCGGGTTCCGACATAGGTCAACGCCACGTCAAAACGGGCAAAACCGTCGTAAATCGGAATGGTCCGGTTGCAGGCCGCCGGCCCGATCACCGGCTCGGAACCGGGAACCGGCATGATCAGCGCGCTGACCGGATCGACAATATTGCGCTTATGGGCCTCGGTGACGGGCACCCGATCAGGCGAGGGATCGAGCGGTGGAGACACATCGACGCCGCGCACCGAGCCCGATTGCATCGCCATCCGGACTGTCCGCGTGCCGCGGGAATTGGCGGATGTATTGGCATAGGCCGAGGGGATGACGAGGCCGCGCAAATAGGCCCCGCTGGCCGTGGCAGCCGCCCGCGTGCTGTTGACCATGGCGGCAAAGCCGGTGAGGCGCGTATTGATCGCCACGCGATAAGAGGAGGGATCGAGCTGGCCCGTCACATCGGCATGGCCGAGCGGCAGGCCCATCAGGCTGATCGCATAGCGCGCCTCGACCTGCTGCTGGGCAGGCGCGGACCGGGCCGGGCCGGGCTGGACGAGCAGCACGGCAAAAGCCCCGCCCAAGGGCAAGAGGCGCGAGAAAAAAATGGAAGGAAAAGGCATAGACCTCGACCGCAACCTGAACCGGTGTCACATAACATGGTTTGGGGCGAAATCCGACGCTTTCAAGGCAATGCCTCCGGGCTCTTCGCCTTGACGCACAAGCCCCCCTCGACTATACACCCGCGTCCGACACAAGAGCGTTAGACCCCGGAAAGGGCTTCGGCCCCTTAATCCGTGTGTCCTTGTGGCAGCTCCCCCGCACATGGAGCGCCGCTGGAACGAGGTCTGAACTCACCCCTGAAGCGGCCGTTCCATGGCGGGTCAAGCCCGGAACGCCTGCAATTGTTCAAGCGGCTCTGCCGCGACCAGAAGGAATATTGCCATGGCACGCCGTTGCGAGCTGAGCGGAAAAGCCGTTCTTACGGGTAATCAGGTCAGCCACTCGAACCGCAAGACCCGCACCCGCTTCATGCCGAACCTGTGCAATGTCACGCTGGTGTCCGATGCATTGAAGCGCTCCGTGCGCCTGCGCATCACGGCTGCAGCCCTGCGCTCGGTCGAACATCGCGGCGGCCTCGACGCCTTCCTGCTCAAGGCGCATGACGAGGAGCTCTCGACCAATGCCCGCTCGCTCAAGCGCGACATTCTGAAGAAGGCAGCTGAAGGCTCAGCAGCCTGATCTTCTTTCTCATGTGAGATAAAAAAGCCCGGCGGAAACGCCGGGCTTTTTGTTTGTCATGGCACGACGGGCTATCGCGCCGCCGCTTTCTGCACGCTGGCGCGCGGCTTGACCGGCGCGCGCATCGGCTGCGGTTTTACCGGCGCTGCATTTTCAGCAAAAAGCTCGGCGAGCTTTTCCGTCATCGCCCCGCCCAGTTCTTCAGCATCCACAATCGTCACAGCGCGACGATAATAGCGCGTCACATCATGGCCGATGCCAATGGCGATCAATTCGACCGGCGAACGAGTCTCGATCTCTTCGATAATGTAGCGCAGATGCTTTTCGAGATAATTGCCGGCATTGACCGACAAGGTTGAATCATCGACTGGCGCGCCATCCGAAATCATCATGAGAATCCGGCGCTGTTCGGTGCGCGCAAGCAGGCGCTTGTGCGCCCAATCCAGCGCCTCGCCGTCGATATTCTCCTTCAGCAGGCCTTCGCGCATCATCAGCCCAAGATTGCGCCGCGCGCGACGCCAAGGGGCATCCGCTGCCTTGTAGACAATGTGACGCAAATCGTTGAGGCGTCCCGGATTGGCAGGCTTGCCGGCCTGCAGCCAGGATTCGCGCGATTGTCCGCCCTTCCAGGCGCGTGTGGTGAAGCCGAGAATCTCGACCTTCACGCCGCAACGCT
>CANHAW010000071.1 GCA_947458675.1 Beijerinckiaceae bacterium | reverse complement strand
GTCTTCCAATTGCTGATGCGTTTTTACGATCCCACATCGGGCCAAGTGAGGGTCGATGGAATCGATCTGCGCATGACCGATCCGGCGCAATTGCGCACGCGTCTTGCGCTGGTGCCGCAAGACCCGGTGATTTTCGGCGCCAGCATTGCTGAAAACATTCGCTATGGCCGGCCCGATGCGAGCATGGAAGATGTGCGCGGGGCAGCCGAGCGCGCGGCAGCCTCCGAATTTATCGCGGCACTCGATGGCGGTTATGAAGCCCTTGTGGGAGAGCGCGGCGTGACGCTTTCAGGTGGCCAGCGCCAGCGCCTCGCCATTGCCCGCGCCATTTTGAAAGATGCGCCGATCCTGCTGCTCGACGAGGCGACATCGGCGCTCGATGCCGAAAATGAAGTGCTCGTGCAGGCAGCGCTGGAAAATATCATGCAGGACCGCACGACGCTGGTGATCGCGCATCGTCTCGCCACCGTGCTGAAGGCCGACCGCATTCTTGTGATGGATGAGGGGGCTATCGTCGAGGAAGGCACACATGCCGAACTCGTCGCCAAAGGCGGCCTCTACGCCCGCCTCGCACGCCTGCAATTCGAGACCGGCAAAGCGCAGGTAGAGGTGGTGGAGTAAAAGTCACTTCGTCATTGCGAGCGAAGCGAAGCAATCCAGAGCCGCGCACACGAAGATGGATTGCCGCGTCGCCTTCGGCTCCTCGCAATGACGGAACTATCGTTCCGTCAGCTTCAACTCGATACGACGGTTGCGTCGGTACGCCTCTTCATTCTCGCCCGTGTCGATGGGCTGGAATTCACCAAAGCCGGCGGCCACGAGTCTTTGCGGCGACACGCCGCGTGAGACGAGAAATTGCACCACGGCAATGGCGCGCGATGAGGAGAGATCCCAATTGGTGCGCCCGACAATCGGACGCTTGTCGGTGTGGCCATCGACACGCAGAACCCAGGCGATTTCCGGCGGAATTTCGCGCTCCAGATCGGCAATGGCGGAGGCGAGTTTTTCCAGTTCCGTGCGGCCCTGCGGATTGAGCGAGGACTGGCCCGTCTCAAACAGAACTTCGCTTTCGAACACGAACCTGTCGCCGACAATGCGAATCCCCGGACGCTGGCCAAGAATCTCGCGCAGCCGCCCGAAGAAATCGGAGCGATAGCGCGCCAGTTCCTGAACTTTCTGCGCCAGAGCCACATTCAGCCGCGAGCCGAGATCGGCGATCCGCGCCTGACTTTCGCGGTCGCGCCGCTCCGAGGCCGAGAGCGCATCCTCCAATGCTGCCAGCTGACGGCGCAAAGCAGAAATTTGCTGGTTCAATATTTCGACCTGCGCCAAAGCGCGGGCGGACAGCTGGCGCTCTGAATCGAGTGCACGACGCGCCTCACTGGCAGCGCTGCCGGCGGCATCGAGGCCACCGCGGCTTGCTTCCGCCAATCCCTGCAGGCGCTGCCTTTCGCGCTCGGCAGCATCGAGCGTGGCCTGAAGCGCCAGAATGGTCGATTGCGCCTCGCCCTTGCCGGCGCGCTCCAGCGCCAGAAGCGAAGTCAATTCCTCGATCTGCCGATTGAGTCTTTGAAGCGCATTGTCCTTGCCGGTGACTTCGCGCGAGAGAAAATATTGCGCCAGCATGAAGACCGACAGAAGAAAGATGATGACGAGCAACATGGTCGACAAAGCATCGACAAAGCCCGGCCAGTAATCGAACCCGCCTCTGGATCGTCTTGCGCGGCCGAGCGCCATCAGCGCCGCTCCGTCTCGGAGGCGATGCGCGCCAGCAGTTTGCGAATGTCGTCTTGCTGTTCGGCTTGCGCCTCAACCCATTTGCGCACCATCTGCTGTTCGGCGCGCATATGCTGGACAAGGCCCTGAATGCCCTCAGCCAGATTGACCATGGCAGCCGAGGCGGTGCGCGCCACGACAGGATCCGAGCTTTCAGCCAGTTTCTGCAGCGCCAGCATCAGATCGGGTGGCATGAATGAGGGGCCGCTCGCAGGCGTGGTGCCATCGCCGGCAAGCGAGGACAGCGCATCTTCGAGTTCGGTGTAAAAGCGGTTTTGCGCCTGACCTGCCTGCAGATCGAGAAAGCCGAGGATGAGCGAACCGGCCAGACCAAACAGCGAGGAGGTGAAGGCAATCGCCATGCCCTGAATCGGTGCGGCAAGGCCGTTTTTGAGATCGTCGAACATGACGGCGGCATCGGCGCCGCTTTGCATGGAGCGGATCACGCCACCGATCGAGCCCGTTGTTTCGAGCAGGCCCCAGAATGTGCCGAGCAGGCCCAGAAACACCAGCAGGCCGGTGAGATAGCGCGCAATCTCGCGCGCTTCATCGAGCCTTGTGCCGATTGAATCGAGAATGGCGCGCAAAGTCGCCGTCGAAATGGCACGGAACCCGTCCTCGCCCATCAGTCGCGCCATTGGCGAGAGCAGACGCGGGGCGGCGACACGCCCGGTATTGCCGCGCCGCAAGGCATTCACCCAGGCGATTTCGGGAAACAGAATGATCACCTGCCGCAGACCCATCAGAATTCCGATGGCCAGCACGGCGAGAATGAGCCCATTGAGGCCCGGATTGGCCTGAAAGGCCACGATGATCTGCCGATAGAGGATCAACGCGACAAAGGCCACGAGGATCAGGAAAACCACCATCCGCACCAGAAAGATGCGCGGCGAAGACAATTGATAGGGGTCGCGCTCGAAAGCCATGTGCAAGTCCCGCCGCGCGTCGGAAGCGGCGCGGCCTTTATCCTAACAGACTCGAAATCGGCCGCCCGTTCAAGCGTGGGCTTGGTCTTTTCAGGCGCTCTTGAGCGTTGCCAGCAGGGCGCGGTGCATCTGCTCGTTGCCGACGCAGATCGAGCCCGCCTCGAGCATGCGCTCGCCGCCGTCGGCATCGCTGACATAGCCGCCGGCTTCGCGCACCAGCACCATGCCGGCCGCCAGATCCCAAGGCGAGAGGCCGCGCTCCCAATAGCAATCGAGCCGACCGGCGGCGACCATGGCCAGATCCAGCGATGCGGCGCCCATCCGGCGCACATTGCCGCAGCGGGCAATGACAGCCGAAAGCTCTTCCTTGAAGCGGGGATGATGATGGGCGCGCGCCAGCGGAGGAATGCCGCAGCCCACCAGCGCCGTGGCAAAATCATTGCGCGCGGCAACCCGCAGGCGGCGATTGTTGAGCCAGGCGCCCTGGCCCTTTTCGGCGACATACATTTCGTCTGTGGCGGGATTATAGACCACGCCGGCAATCATCTGGCCTTCGCGCTCCAGCCCGATGGACACGGCAAAGACCGGCAGGCCGTGGAGAAAATTGGTCGTGCCGTCGAGCGGGTCGATGAACCAGCGGTGGCTCTTGTCCGAGCCTTCCACTGCGCCCTGCTCCTCCATCAGGAAACCATAGCCGGGCCGCGCCTTGTTCAATTCCTCGAACAGGACTTTTTCGGCCTTTTTATCGGCGGCCGAGACGAAATCGCCCGGCCCCTTGAGCGAGACCTGAAGATTCTCGACCTCCCCCAGATCGCGCTTCAGGCCGCGGCCGGCCTTGATGGCGGCAGAAGTCATGACATTCATCAAGGCGGAGCGGATCATCGGATGGGGCTTTCGGCTGCAAGGAGGCTGGGTCTTAACCCGCGCAGGCCTCAAAGATCAATCGGCGGGTGGTTCAGGGGCCAACGAATTGCCGGACCCGCTCTTCGACAATGGCCATATCGCGGATATTCATGCCCTTGAGCGTGGCATCCAGCCTCTCGTCATTGAGCCCGACGGCGCGCGCCAGAATGTGCCATTTCATCGCCTCGATCTCGTCCTTGGCCAGGCCGCGGCCAGCCAGATAGAGGCGGGCAAGGCGGTTCATGGCGACCGGATTGTTGCGATAGGCGGCGCGCAGGAAGAGTTTTGCCGCCCCGGCCTCGTCGCGCGCAACGCCCTCGCCGTTGAAAAGCATGATCGCATATTCGACTTCGGCTGCAGCAATGCGCTCATCTGCAGCGCGCTTCATCCAGCGGGCCGCTGCCGCATTGTCGCGCATCACGCCGCGACCTTCGCGATAAAGAAGTGCGAGCGAATAGGCGCCATCCACATTGCCGCCTTCGGCCGCGCGGCGGAAAAAATCGGCGGCGCGAGAAAAATCCTGCTTGTCGCCATCGATGGCGAGAATGCCGAGATTGAAAAGGGCGCCCGCATGACCGGCTGCGGCGGCTTTTTCAAGCAAGGCGGTGGCGGCAGCGCGATCCTGCGGCACGCCCGTGCCGCTCAAACTCGCCACGGCCAGAGCAAATTGCGCCTGAATGTCGCCGCGCTCTGCAGCAAGCCGAAACCAGCGCGCAGCCTCTGCCAGATCGCGACGCACGCCGAACCCTTCCTTGAAGAGTTCGCCAACCAGCGTCATGGCCGCCGTATCGGCCTTGTTGCGATCGAGCCGCTTCATCGCCTCCTGCAGCGCGGTGCGGAAATAACCGCGCTGATAGGCTGCATAGGCCAGATCCGCATTCGGACCTGCGGGCCCGAAATCCGGCATGGGTTGCGGGCGGTAGAGCGGCAAAAAGCCGGTGGCAACAGGGGATGGACGGGCAGAGAGACTGGGCGATCCAGAGGGAGCCAGCGATTGTGCGCAGGCCAGTGCGGGCGCCAAAGCAAAGAGCAGCGCCAAAGCAAACAGCGGCGCCATGCGCAAACGCAGGACGTGCCGCTTGCCCATCATCCCGTTCCGGTCTCGGTTTTGCGCGCATCCAGAACAGCCTGCGCCTGCGCCACGGCAGCAGCAGCACCGCGTGCATCGTCCCAGACTGCTTCGCGCAGCGAAATGAAATCGGCGCCGGCGGCAGCCAGCGTTGCAACATCGGCCAGCGCGGGCGCATAAGCGACGCAAGGCACGTTGAAAATATCCGCCCACCAGGCCGCCCGTTCGGCGATCTGTTCGACCGGAGGATGAAAGCCATCGGGTGCCGGATCGCCGAAGCTGATGTAATCGACATCGAATTCGCCGGCGATCATCGCATCATGTTTGGCGCGCAAACCTCCCGCGCCCAGAATGCGCTGCGGCTTCAGCGTCGAAATGGCATCTTTCAGCGTTTTCTCAAGCGTCTCGCCGCCAACCCGCAGATGCGCGCCATCGGCGCCCGCGCGCATGACGAGCGCCGGATTGTCGATCAGCAGCGCCACGCCTGCAGGTTCTGTCACGGCCATGAGGGATTTGGCGATCTTCTTGGCCTCGCCTTCATCGCGCGCCAGAAGCGGGGCCAGAACGCAGGCGACATCGCCCGCACCCAGCGCATCGGAAAGACGCTGCGGCCAGTCGCCGATCTCGGCAAGCGGCGGCAGGATGAGGTAGAGGCGCTGGGCGTTTTCGGTTTCCATGAGCGCGATCAGCCGCCCAGCTTGGCGACGAGCGCGTCGGAAATCTCGAAATTGGCATAGACGTTTTGCACGTCGTCATTGTCCTCGAGCGAGCCGATGAGTTTCAGGATTTTCTCGCCTGCCTCATCATCGACGGAAATCGTATTCTGCGGGCGCCAAACGAGCGCGCTCTTTTTGGCTTCGCCAAAACGCGCTTCGAGTGCCTTTTGCACATCGCGCAGAGATTCCATCGCAGTGATGATCTCATAGCTTTCATCCTGCGTGACGACATCGTCGGCGCCGGCCTCAATCGCGCCTTCCATGACATCGTCTTCCGAACCGATGGACTTCTGATATTCGATCATGCCGACATGATCGAACATGAAGGAGACGGCGCCGGTTTCAGCCAGCGCGCCGCCGGCCTTGGAGAAATAGGAGCGCACTTCGCCTGCCGTGCGATTGCGATTGTCGGTGAGCGCCTCGACGATGACGGCGACGCCGCCCGGCGCATAGCCTTCATAACGCACTTCATCGTAATTCTCGCCATCGGCGCCAGCCGCCTTTTTGATGGCGCGCTCGATATTGTCTTTGGGCATGTTTTCCGCACGCGCGGCGATAATGGCGGCGCGCAGACGCGGGTTCATATTGGGGTCGGGCATGCCCATTTTGGCAGCGACCGTGATTTCGCGGCCGAGCTTGGAGAACAGCTTGGAGCGCACCGCGTCCTGCTTGCCCTTGCGGTGCATGATGTTCTTGAACTGACTATGGCCTGCCATGGACCCCTCGGAGGAATACGGATTGATGGGCGGCCTTATACGCCGCGGACGCGTGTTTTTGAAGGGGCGAGGATTTCAATCGGCCTCACGCCGGAGCGCGGCCTTATAGACGGCATTGCGTTCCCGCTTGCCAACCGCGACCACCAGCACAAGAAGCTCGCGATCCCTGACCTCGTAGACGAGGCGGTAGCCCGCACTTCGCAGTTTGATCTTGTAGCGCTCCTTGCCGCCGCGCAGCCGGGCCGAGGGGATTTTCGGCTCCTTGAGCCGCTCGGCCAATTTGGCCTTGAACTGGTCGCGCGTTGCGCTGTCGAGCTGGCGCCATTCTCTCAGGGCTTCGTCGAGAAAGGCGAGCTCATAGCTCATCCAGCGAAACCTTGTGGATGGCCTGCCCCGCCCGCGCATCAGCGATGGCGTTGAGTTCCAGGTCTTCCAGCCGCTCCAGCATGGCCTCATAGGCCTTGGCCGGCACGCAATAAAAGGCGGGTTCGTTCCGGTTGAGAATGGCGACCGGGAAGCCCTCCCCGGCGGCGACCGTGCCCATCGGGTTTTTCTTCAGCTCCGAGACGCTGGCCGCGACCGCTGCATGAATGTGATGTGCCATGGAAAGACCCTCTTTAAGCACGCTGAATAGCACTCTAAACAGGTCTTTTCAAGGGAATCAGCCCCAAAATTCCGGCAAAGCCTGCGACAGCCGCCCGCCGATCCGGACCGGGCCGACATTCAAGGCAAGGCCCGTGGCATCGTCGATGTCCACTGCCAGTCCGCAGAGCGTTGCCAGGCCTTCGGCGGCTTCGAAACGTGCGCCCGGCACTTTGCGGATGAAACGGCGCAATGGCTCTTCCTTGTCCATGCCGATGACACTGTCGAAATCGCCCGTCATGCCGGCATCCGATTGATAGGCCGTGCCCTGGGCCAGGATTTGATAATCGGCGGTCGGCACATGTGTATGCGTGCCGACGACGAGGCTGGCGCGCCCATCGCAGAAATGGCCCATGGCCATTTTTTCAGATGTCGTCTCGGCATGGAGATCGAGCACGAAAGCATCGCAGCCCAGACCCAGCGGGCAGGCTCCCATTTCGCGCTCAACGGCGGCGAAGGGATCGTCGAGCGGATCCATGAAGACCCGGCCCATGACATTCATCACGAGGACGCGCTGGCCTTTGGCGGTCTCAAAAAGATTGGCGCCGCGCCCCGGCGTGCCGGGCGGATAATTGGCCGGTCGCAGCAGGCGGGGCTGGCGCTCGATGAAGACGAGTGCCTCGCGCTGATCGAAGGAATGATTGCCGAGCGTCACGCAATCGGCACCGGCATTGAGAAGGTCGTCGCAGATCGCTTCCGTAATGCCAAAACCGCCGGCAGCGTTTTCGCCATTGACCACGACGAAATCGAGATTGTAGCGCGCGCGCAAAGACGGGACGTGTTCGAGAAAGGCGGCGCGGCCGGCGCGCCCGACAATATCGCCGATAAAAAGCAGACGCATGAAAAACCTCTAGGGCGTGCGCGTGTCGATGGTCTCGCGTTCCGTTACCACGAAATCGAGTTGGCGGTCGTGGGGCTCGTCGGGAACGAGCGGAATTTCCTGTGTCGCAAAGGCCAGCCCGATCGTCATGACGGGCCCGAGGCGCGCCAGCGCCCGGTCATAAAAGCCCTTGCCATAGCCAATGCGGTGACCGCGCCTGTCGAAGGCCGCCAGCGGCACGATGAGCGCCGCCGGCGTCATGGCCGGCGCGCTTTCGGGCGGCTCGCTGAGACCGAAGGGCCCGGTCGCCAGCGCCTCGCCCGGCGTCCAGGCGCGAAAGATGAGGCCGTCTTGCGTGACGGCGGGCAGGCAGAGCGGGCGGGCTTGCCCCGCCCATATCTGGGCGGCGGGCCGCGGATCGGCTTCGGAGCGGATCGGCCAATAGAGGGCCAGTGGCCCGGCGGGAAGGGAAAGGCTCGCCAGCCTTTGCGCCATGGCTTGGGCGGCGTGACTGCGCTCGCTGACGCTCATTGCCTCGCGCCGCGCCAGTGCGGCGGCGCGCATATCGGATTTTGTCGGGTGAGCAATCGGTCCCATCGGATCATCCGCGCCGGGACCGGCGCAAGGAGAAAGGGTGCGGGCCACAAAAGCCGTGGGAACATCGACCCCGGGAACCTACAACGTAGGTGGGCGCCATGTGACCAAGTCCACGGACAAGGCCAGGGACAGCTCCCTTGGGATCAATAAGGCCCCGGGAATACAATCCAACACGCACCCCGCAGCGCCGCATCTCTAATGTAGGGCATCCC
>CANHAW010000070.1 GCA_947458675.1 Beijerinckiaceae bacterium | reverse complement strand
GAGGTCACCGTCATTGTTGCGCGCGGCACGATTGTCGACGCTTTGATGAAACTTCGTGACGATCCGGCCTGCCTGTTCAAATGTTTTATCGACATTACGGCGGTCGATTATCCCTCGCGCGAAGAGCGTTTCGAGATCGTCTATCATCTGCTCTCGCCGCGCCATAACACCCGCATCCGGGTGAAATGCACGACAGATGAGATGAACCCGGTTCCCTCAGCCATTCCGGCCTTCCCGGCGGCCAATTGGTATGAGCGCGAGACCTACGACATGTTTGGCGTGTTTTTCTCCGGCCATCCGGATCTGCGCCGCATGCTCACCGATTACGGCTTTGAGGGCCATCCTTTGCGCAAGGATTTCCCGATGTCGGGCTTTGTCGAAGTGCGCTACGACGATGACCAGAAGCGCGTGGTCTATGAGCCCGTGCGCCTCAATCAGGAATTCCGCCAATTCGATTTCCTCTCGCCATGGGAGGGCGACACGCCCTACCGGCTGCCCGGTGACGAGAAGGCCGAACGCTCATGAACGATCACAACACGCGCAATTTCTCGATCAATTTCGGCCCGCAGCATCCGGCCGCGCATGGCGTTCTGCGCCTTGTGCTTGAGCTCGATGGCGAAGTGGTGGAACGCGTCGATCCGCATATCGGCCTGCTGCATCGCGGCACCGAAAAGCTGATGGAAGCACGCACCTATCTGCAGAATGTACCTTATTTCGACCGGCTCGATTATGTCGCGCCGATGAATCAGGAACATGCTTTCTGCCTTGCAATCGAGAAGCTGCTGAATGTGCAGGTGCCGCGCCGTGCGCAGCTGATCCGCGTGCTTTATTCGGAAATCGGCCGCCTTCTGTCGCATCTTCTCAATGTGACGACGCAGGCGATGGATGTCGGCGCACTCACGCCCCCGCTCTGGGGCTTTGAGGAACGCGAAAAGCTCATGGTCTTCTATGAGCGCGCCTCGGGCTCGCGTATGCATGCCAATTATATTCGGCCAGGCGGTGTCGCGCGCGATCTCACGCCGGCGCTGATCGACGATATCGAGGCTTTCTGCGATCCCTTCCTCAATGTGGTGGACGATCTCGAGGCGCTCTTCATCGACAATCGCATTTTCAAACAGCGCAATGTCGACATCGGCATTGTCTCGCTGGAAGAATGCTGGGCCTGGGGCTTTTCGGGCGTGATGGTGCGCGGCTCGGGTGCGGCCTGGGATCTGCGCAAGTCGCAGCCCTATGAATGTTACGAAGAAATGGACTTCGACATTCCGGTCGGCAAAAATTGCGACAATTACGACCGCCAGGTCATTCGCATGGAAGAGATGCGGCAATCGGTGCGCATCATGCGCCAATGCATTGCCAAATTGCGCGAGCCCGCAGGGCAGGGGCCGGTCAGCGTCGTCAACAACAAGATCTCGCCGCCCTCGCGCGCGCAGATGAAGCGTTCGATGGAAGCGCTCATCCATCATTTCAAACTCTATACGGAAGGCTTCCACGTGCCGGCTGGCGAAGTCTATGCAGCGGTGGAAGCGCCCAAGGGCGAATTCGGCGTCTATCTCGTCTCCGATGGAACGGACAAGCCCTATCGCTGCAAGATCCGCGCGCCGGGCTTTGCTCATTTGCAGGCGATGGATTTCATGTGCCGCAAGCACATGCTGGCCGATGTGTCGGCCATTCTGGGTTCTCTCGATATCGTCTTTGGCGAGGTGGACCGGTGATGATGATCACGTTCGGACATGGCGCACATGACATGTGCAAGGGGAGGATGGCATGAGCTGGTTGCGTCCCGATGCGCGCGAACGCCTGAGCGAGGCCACTCGCTTCCTGCCGTTGACGGTTTTCATCCTCGTGGCGAGCTGCGTTCTGTTCGACCTGCTCGCCAACCGTCCGATGTTCTGGACATCGGATGAAGGTTTCAATTCGCTTCTGTGGCGCGGGCTCATCGCCGGCCCCTTCATTCTCTTTGCGCTGATGGCTGCGGCGCAGAAGAACAAATCCGAGAAATAATCATGTCCGTGCGCAGACTGGCAGAGGAACAACCGGCGAGCTTCGAATTCACGCCAGAAAACATGGTGTGGGTGAAGGCGCAGATCGCAAAATATCCGGAAGGCCGTCAGGCCTCGGCCGTGATCCCGCTGCTATGGCAGGCGCAGAAGCAAAATCAATATTGGCTGCCCAAACCCGCGATTGAGAAAGTCGCGGAACTTCTGGACATGCCCTATATCCGCGTTCTCGAGATCGCGACATTCTACACAATGTTCAATCTTGAACCTGTGGGTCGCTATTTCATCCAGATGTGCGGCACGACTCCGTGCATGTTGCGCGGCTCTGACGAGATCAAGGCCGTGCTGCAGCGTCGTGTGGGTGAACAGCGCAAGGTTTCTGCCGATGGCAATTTCGCCTGGCTTGAAGTCGAGTGCCTGGGCGCTTGCTGCAATGCGCCGATGGTTCAGATCAACGACGATTATTACGAAGACCTGACGCCTGAGAATTTCGAAAAACTTCTCGATGATCTTGCTGCAGGCCGACCTGTTTCCATTGGCTCGCAGACGGGCCGCCGCTCATCGGAGCCGGCTGGAAAGCTCACGACGCTTGTTTCTCTTTACGGCGAAGACGGACTCTCCGGTCCAGCTTCTGCAAAAACGACAGCCTGAGGTCCATTCGACATGCTCGACGACAAGGATCGGATCTTCACAAACCTCTACGGCTACGGCGACTGGGGCCTGAAAGGCGCCATGGCGCGCGGTGCGTGGGACAATACAAAGGGCCTGATCGAGAAGGGCAAGGACTGGATCATCGAAGAGATGAAGGCCTCGGGCCTGCGCGGTCGTGGCGGCGCCGGCTTCCCGACCGGTCTCAAATGGTCCTTCATGCCCAAGCCAGATCCGGCGCGCCCGTCTTATCTCGTCGTCAATGCGGATGAATCGGAGCCCGGCACCTGCAAGGATCGCGAGATCATGCGCAACGATCCGCATCTGCTGATCGAAGGCTGCATGATTGCGTCTTTCGCCATGGGCGCGCATGCCTGCTACATCTATCTGCGCGGTGAATATATTCTGGAGCGCGAGCACCTGCAGGCGGCCGTCGATCAGGCCTATGCGGCTGGCCTCATCGGCAAGAACAACAAGAATGGCTGGCCCTTCGATCTCTATGTGCACCATGGGGCCGGGGCTTACATTTGCGGCGAAGAAACCGCTCTGCTCGAAAGCCTCGAGGGCAAGAAGGGCATGCCGCGGCTGAAGCCGCCGTTCCCGGCGAATATGGGCCTCTATGGCTGCCCGACGACGGTGAACAATGTTGAATCCATCGCCGTTGCGCCGACCATTCTGCGTCGCGGCGCGGCCTGGTTCTCGTCTTTTGGCGCAAAGAACAATGCCGGCACGAAACTCTTCTGCGTGTCGGGCCATGTCAACACGCCCTGCAATGTGGAAGAGGCCATGTCGCTGCCCTTCCGCGAATTGATCGATCGCCATTGCGGCGGCATTCGCGGCGGCTGGGACAATTTGCTGGCGGTGATCCCCGGTGGTTCGTCGGTGCCTTGCGTGCCGGCGCATGAGATTATCGATGCGGCGATGGATTTCGACACGTTGCGCGGCCTCAAGTCCGGCCTCGGCACGGCGGCTGTCATCGTGCTCGACAAATCCACCGACATCGTGCGCGCCATCACGCGCATCTCTTATTTCTACAAGCACGAGAGCTGCGGCCAGTGCACGCCGTGCCGCGAAGGCACGGGCTGGATGTGGCGCGTGCTGACCCGCATGTGCGAGGGCCGCGCGCAGAAGCGCGAAATCGACATGCTGCTCGAAGTGTCAACGCAGATCGAAGGCCACACGATTTGTGCGCTGGGCGATGCAGCGGCCTGGCCGGTGCAGGGGCTTATCCGCCATTTCCGGCACGAGATCGAAAAGCGCATCGACGATTATGCAGCCAATCCACACAGCGAGACGGTTCTGCCGCTCGGCGTGGCGGCGGAGTAGGATTTCGAAATGACGAAGATCATCGTCGACGGCAAAGAGGTAGATGTCCCGGCGGAGTACACGCTCCTCCAGGCCTGCGAGGAAGCGGGCGCGGAAATTCCGCGCTTCTGTTTCCATGAGCGCCTGTCGATTGCCGGCAATTGCCGCATGTGTCTTGTCGAGCTGAAAGGCGCGCCCAAGCCTGTGGCATCCTGCGCTTGGTCGGTGAAAGATTGCCGTCCCGGTCCCAATGGCGAGCCGCCTGTTGTCGTCACCAAATCGCCGACGGTGAAAAAGGCGCGCAATGGCGTCATGGAATTTTTGCTGATCAACCATCCGCTCGATTGCCCGATCTGCGATCAGGGTGGCGAATGCGATCTGCAGGATCAGGCCATGGCCTTTGGCGTCGATAGCTCGCGCTATGCGGAAAACAAGCGCGCGGTCGAAGACAAATATATCGGGCCGCTGGTGCGCACCTCGATGAACCGCTGCATCCATTGCACGCGCTGCGTCCGCTTCACGGCGGAAGTGGCGGGCACGGCCGATATGGGTGCAATCGGTCGCGGCGAGGATATGGAAATCACCACCTATCTTGAAACCGCCATGTCCTCCGAACTGCAGGGCAATGTTGCCGATCTCTGCCCGGTCGGTGCGCTTCTGCCAAAACCCTATGCGTTCAAGGCGCGCCCGTGGGAACTCGGCAAGACGGAATCCATCGATGTGATGGATGCGCTGGGTTCGGCCATTCGCGTCGATATTCGCGGCCGCGAGGTCATGCGTATTCTGCCGCGCGTCAATGAGAGCGTGAATGAGGAATGGATTTCCGACAAGACGCGCCAGATCGTCGATGGTCTGAAGAACCAGCGTCTCGACCGTCCCTACATTCGCAAGGATGGCCGCCTCCAGCCTGCCTCCTGGGGGGATGCATTTGCAGCCATTGCAGCGCGCGTGAAGGCGACAACGCCGGCGCGCATCGGTGCTTTGGCTGGCGATCTTGCAAGCGTCGAAGACATGTTCGCGCTGAAAGTGCTGATGGACAATCTCGGTGCGAAAAGCATCGACTGCCGTCAGGACGGCACAAAACTTCATCCGTCTCTCGGCCGGGCTTCTTATCTGTTCAATCCGACGATTGCCGGTATTGAGGAAGCTGATGCGATCCTGATCGTGGGTTCCAATCCGCGCAAGGAATCGCCGGTTCTCAATGCGCGCATTCGCAAGCGCTGGCGCATGGGCGGCGTGCAGATTGCGCTTGTCGGCGAACGCACCGATCTGACCTACGATTACCAATATCTGGGCGCCGGAGCCGAGACTTTGGCCGAGCTTGCTTCGGGCAAGGGCTTTGCGGACGTGCTCGCCAAAGCGCAGCGCCCGATGGTGATTGTCGGGCAGGGCGCACTCATGCGTGCGGATGGACTTTCCATTCTCGCAACGGCTGCCAAGCTCGCTCGCCCCGCCGCAGATTGGAACGGCCTTGCCGTTATGCATACGGCGGCGGCGCGAGTGGGTGGCCTTGATCTCGGCCTTGTGCCGGGCGAGGGCGGCTTGGATGCCAGGGCCATGACGCGACCGGGCGCATTGGATGTTTTGTTCAATCTCGGCGCCGACGAGATCGATATCGCGCCGGGCGCTTTTGTTGTCTACCAGGGCACGCATGGCGATCGCGGGGCGCATCGCGCCGATGTCATTTTGCCGGGCGCGACCTATACCGAGAAATCGGGTCTCTACGTCAACACCGAAGGGCGTGTGCAATATGCAGATCGCGCCAATTTCGCGCCGGGCGAAGCGCGCGAGGATTGGGCCATTCTGCGCGCTCTGTCTGACGTGCTGGGCGCAAAACTTCCCTTCGACTCGCTGTCTGCCCTGCGCAAGGCGCTCTATGCGGCGCATCCGCATTTCGGCCGTGTCGATGCTATCGAGGCGGGCGCTCTGTCTTTTGGGGCGCAGAATGCCGATTTGCAGCCCGGCGCCTTCACCAATGCGGTGCAGGATTTTTATCTGACCAACCCGATTGCCCGCGCCTCTGCCGTCATGGCGGAATGTTCGGCTCTTGCGAAAGGACGCCTGCAACAGGCGGCGGAGTGACGACGTGATGGATTGGCTTCTTCCGCTCCTCATCATTCTGGCGAAATCGCTCGCGCTGATCGCCGGGCTCCTGATTGTCGTGGCTTATCTTCTGTGGGCCGATCGCAAGATCTGGGCGGCGGTGCAATTGCGTCGCGGACCGAATGTGGTCGGACCTTGGGGCCTGCTGCAATCTTTCGCTGACCTTCTGAAATTCGTGCTCAAGGAGCCGGTCATTCCGGCGGGCGCGAACAAGGCTATTTTCCTGCTCGCGCCTTTCGTTACCGGCATGCTTGGCCTTGCCGCCTGGGCGGTGATCCCGGTGGCCGATGGTTGGCAGATTGCCGATCTCAATGTCGGCATTCTCTATATTTTCGCGATCTCCTCACTCATGGTCTATGGCGTGATCATGGGCGGTTGGGCGTCGAATTCGAAATATCCCTTCCTGTCGGCTTTGCGCTCGGCGGCGCAAATGGTCTCTTACGAAGTCTCCATCGGCTTCGTCATCGTCACGGTTTTGCTCTGCGCGGGTTCGCTGAATTTGGGCGAGATCGTCAAGGCGCAGGATTCGCAATACGGCATGCTGGGCTGGTATTGGCTGCCGCTCTTCCCGATGTTCATCATCTTCTTCATCTCGGCACTGGCTGAAACAAATCGCCCGCCCTTCGATCTTGTCGAAGCGGAATCGGAACTGGTTGCGGGCTTTATGGTGGAATATTCCTCCACGCCCTATCTTCTCTTCATGCTCGGCGAATATGTCGCCATTGTCGGCATGTGCGCGATGATGACGATCCTGTTCTTCGGCGGCTGGCTCTCGCCCATTCCTGTTTGGCCCTTTACCGAAGTGCCGGGCGTCATCTGGTTCCTGCTGAAAATCTGTTTCTTCTTCTTCTGGTTCGCGCTCGTGAAGGCTTTCGTGCCGCGCTATCGCTATGACCAGTTGATGCGTCTGGGCTGGAAAGTGTTCTTGCCGATCTCGCTCGCCATGGTCGTGATCGTGGCTGGCGTGTTGCAATTCACGCGGGCTTGAGGGCGTGCTGCGGGAGAATCCAGCTCTCGCCGGCGCGCTGATCGGGCTGGCGATTGGTGTGGTGAAATATGTGGCTGTGCTGGCGATGATCGGCGCAGCAGTGGGACGCGAAGTCAAAAGCGCGCCCACAGATGAAGTGGATTTCGCGGGCTTTGGCGCGCGGATGCGTCCGGTGAAATGGATGCTCCTCGCGGTTGCCTTCGGGGTGCTCCCGGCGGTGGGTTACATCGCCGGATCGGCGCTCGGCAAATGAGGTGGAAAGCATGAGACTCGACACCGCCGCAAAGGCGCTTTTGCTGAAGGAATTCGTCGGGGCCATTGGCCTCTCGATGCGCTATTTCTTCAAGCCCAAGGCGACGATCAATTATCCGCACGAGAAGAACCCGACCTCGCCGCGGTTCCGCGGCGAACATGCTTTGCGTCGCTATCCCAATGGCGAAGAGCGTTGCATCGCCTGCAAATTGTGCGAGGCCATCTGCCCGGCGCAGGCCATTACGATTGAAGCCGGCCCGCGCCGCAATGACGGCACGCGCCGCACGACGCGCTATGACATCGACATGGTGAAATGCATCTATTGCGGCCTGTGCCAGGAGGCCTGCCCGGTGGATGCCATTGTCGAGGGGCCGAACCAGGAATTCGCGGTCGAGACCCGCGAGGAGCTTTATTATGACAAACAGCGACTGCTTGAAAACGGCGCCCGCTGGGAACGCGAGATCGCGCGCAATATCGCGCTCGACGCGCCCTACCGCTGATCTGGGGACCTGAGCCATGAACGCCGCAACGGCCTTCTTCTATCTCTTCTCGATCGTCATGATCGGTTCGGCCTTCATGGTGATTGCCGCGCGCAATCCTGTGCATTCGGTCCTGTTCCTCATCCTGGCCTTCGTCAATGCGGCGGGTCTGTTCCTTTTGCTGGGCGCAGAATTTCTGGCGATGATCATTGTGATCGTCTATGTCGGCGCGGTCGCCGTGCTCTTCCTCTTCGTCGTGATGATGCTCGATGTCGATTTCGCCGAGCTGAAACAGGGCTTCCTGCAATATCTGCCCGTCGGCTCCCTGATCGGAGCAGCGGTTTTGATCGAGCTCGTGCTTGTGCTGGGCACCTGGACCTTTGCGCCCGCCGCTATGGGTACGCCGGGATCGCCTGCGCCGGCCGATGTGTCGAATACGGTGGCGCTCGGCCGCATCCTCTATACGAAACATGTCTATTTCTTCCAGTCGGCGGGTCTCATCCTGCTGGTTGCGATGATCGGCGCCATCGTTCTGACGCTGCGCCACAAGCCCGACGTCAAGCGTCAGAACATTGCGGATCAGAACGCACGCGACAAGAAAGACGTCGAACTCAAGAAAGTGCCCT
>CANHAW010000069.1 GCA_947458675.1 Beijerinckiaceae bacterium | reverse complement strand
TTTGGAAAATGGCGGTCGGCAAGCAGGAGGCCACGAGCCGGGGTTCGTGGGATTCCCTGAGAGCCACATATGAATACGGGGTTGAGGGTGGTCAGCGCAGTGCATAGCCCCAAGTTTTCCAGACGCTTTCGGGCGCAGCGCCGCTGGCCTCCCCCCTGAGTTGATCCTGGATAGATCCGTGGCGGATCGATGTTTTCGCTTTTGTCTCGCCAGCAAAAGAATGACTCAGCCATCTCAGATAACCCGGCTGGCCGGCGCGTGGCTGCGCGCGATTGTGAATTGTTGACAATTGACCCTGAGCGTCGCTTTAGTAATACTTTGGAATACAATGGCTTGGCGTAAGGGGCGGAAACGTGGCGAATATCGTCATTATGGGTGTGGGGCTGATCGTCGCCGCTTTATATTGTTTCGCCGCCACGCAGATTCCCACCACCGCCGGCGATCCTATCGGCCCGCGGACATTTCCCTATCTCATCTCGCTGGGCCTTCTCCTGTCTCTTGGCTGGATGGCTGTCGAGCAATTTGGCAAGCGTCGTCTGGCGCAGCAGGCCGATGAGGCCGCGCTCGTGCAATGGCCCAAGCTGCATGTCATCGGCACGGTTATTCTCGGCACGGCTGTTTATTATGCGCTCATCGAGCCGCTGGGCTTTCCGCTCTCGACAAGTCTGTATTTGTTTGCGCTGTCGACCCTTCTCGATGCTCGCCGCCTTGTCCTGAATGCGGTCGTTGCTGTGTGTTTCTCCGCCTCGCTCTATTTCCTCTTCACGCTCGTGCTGAAATCCAATCTTCCCATTGGCGCGATATTCAGCTGAGGAGCGAGCGACATGAATGATTTTGCGCAAATCCTTGCTGGTTTCAGCGTCAGCCTTCAGCCGATCAATCTGCTCTATACTTTCATCGGCGTTCTCATGGGAACGGCGATTGGCGTTTTGCCCGGCATCGGGCCCTCAGCCGCCATTGCTCTGCTGATCCCGATTTCATACGGGCTCGATCCGACGGCTGCGCTCATCATGATGGCGGGCGTCTATTATGGCGCTCAATATGGCGGCTCGGTCACGTCCATTCTCATCAATACGCCAGGCGAATCCTCATCCGTCATGACGGCGATTGAGGGCCATCAGATGGCCAAGAAGGGCAGGGCGGGCGCTGCCTTGGCCGTGTCCGCCTGGGGATCTTTCATTGGCGGGACCGCCGGCGTGATCGGCCTGACGCTTCTGTCGGTGCCGCTCATGAAATTCGCTTTGAGCTTCGGCCCGGCAGAATATTTCATGGTCATGCTCGTGGCCCTCAGTGCGGTCTTCACGCTCTCGGGCGTGTCGCCGGCAAAGGGCATGTTCGCGACAATGCTGGGCCTCGTGATTGCAACCATCGGCACGGATCTGCAAACCGGCCAATTGCGTTTCACAATGGGCGTCCTGTCGTTTCAGGACGGCATTGATTTCGTGATTGTGGTCGTCGGCCTCTTTGCCGTCGGCGAAGTGCTCATCGCGATTGAAGAATATTTCACGAAAAAGGGCGCTATGATCAAGCTCTCCGGCAGCTTGATGATGACGCGCGAAGAATGGCGCCGCTCGCTCATGCCCATCACGCGCGGCAGCATTCTGGGCTTCATCGTCGGCGTTTTGCCGGGTGCAGGGGCGACCATCGCCTCGCTGATGTCCTATTCGCTGGAGAAAAATCTCGCCAAGCGGCCGGAAGATTTCGGCAAGGGCGCTATTGAGGGTGTGGCTGGTCCAGAGACAGCCAATAATGCCGCCAGTTCCGGCGCCATGGTTCCGCTCTTGTCGCTGGGTGTGCCCGGTTCAGGCTCCACTGCCGTCATGCTCGGCGCTTTTGTCATGTTCGGCATCCAGCCCGGCCCCATGCTTTTTGCGACCCGTCCCGATGTCGTCTGGGGGCTCGTCAACAGCATGTATGTCGGCAATGTCATGCTGCTCATTCTCAATCTGCCGCTGATCTTTCTCTTCGTCCGCCTGCTCTATGTGCCGACCGGCCTTTTGCTCCCCATCGTTCTCGTTCTGTCGGCGGTTGGCATTTATGCGGTCAATAATGCGGTCGATGAACTCTATCTCTGCCTCTTCTTCGGCATTCTCGGCTATGTGTTCCGCAAGGTCGATATTCCCTTGGCGCCGCTGGTCCTCGCGCTTGTTCTCGGCAAGACGATGGAACAATCCTTCCGTCAGGCCATGACGATTTCGGACGGCAATCCTGCGGTTTTCGTCAAAAGCTATCTGGGTATGGGATTGGCGACGATCGGCATCGTCATCCTCGCACTGACGCTCTATCGAACAATGTTCAAAGGCAGGTCAACCAAGCTTGGCCTATCCTGAAAGCAATGCCATTTTTCTAACGCACGTGAGGTCGGACATGATGAATATGAAGACGTCGACGAGCTGTCTTTCGCTCTGCTTTCTTGCATCTTTTCTGGCAACGGGCGCGCAGGCGCAAGGCACCTGGCAGCCGCTGAAGCCGGTCGAGATTGTGGTTGGCTCCGCACCTGGTGGCGGCAATGACAAGACGGGACGCACCGTCCAGAAAATCTGGGCGGATACCAAGGCCGTCGAGAGCGTCGTGCTCAACAAGGTCGGCGGCGGTGGTGCGATTTCCTACACCTATGTCAGCCAGAAGAACGATCCGCATGTGCTTGGCGTGGCGCAGGCAAGCCTGCTCACCAACAATATTCTCGGCAACAGCCCGCTGCAGCTCGCCGATGTCACGCCGCTTGGCATGATCGGCGCCGAGCCTGTCGCTATTGCGGTGAGGGCCGATTCCAAGTTCAAGACGATGAAGGA
Organism: Beijerinckiaceae bacterium; assembly: GCA_947458675.1. GTDB lineage: Bacteria > Pseudomonadota > Alphaproteobacteria > Rhizobiales > Beijerinckiaceae > Terripilifer. Next base: position 5,638 of record CANHAW010000069.1, on the reverse strand, counting down.
CATGCTTGAGCAGATCAAAGCCAATCCGGGGTCGGTGAGCATTTCGGTTGGCAGCGCGCGCGGCGGCACCAATCATCTGGGCGTCGCTCTGGCAGCCAAGGCCTATGGCGCCGATCCAAAACGCTTGAAGATCCTTGTGTTCGGCGGCGGTGCGGAATCGGTCACCAATCTTCTCGGCGGTCATATCGATGCAATGGCTGGACTGATCAATAATGTGATCACCCACCATAATGCCGGCACGATGCGCGTTCTCTGCGTCACAGCCGAACAGCGCGCACCCTCGCTGCCGAATGCGCCGACCTGCAAAGAGCAGGGTATCAATGTCGTTGCAGAAAACTGGACCGTGCTGATCGGCCCCAAATCGCTGCGGCCTGAACAGGTCTCGACCTGGGAACGCCTGATCAAACAGATGACGGAAAACCCGCAGTGGGCCGCTTATCTGGACGCAAACGCCTGGTCGCCGGCCTATAAGAATGCGGCTGACACACGCAAATTCCTGCAGGAAGAATTCGTCGAGACAAGTGCCATGCTCGACGATATCGGCATGCTCAAGAAATAAAACGGCAGCTCCATGTCTCGCCGGGTCGCGCATGGCTGGCCCTGGCGAGACATTTCGCTCTGCCCAATGAATCAAGCAAAGGGATGAATCCGGTGTCACAAGATCTCGTTTACATGAGCGCCGCGCAGCAATCGGCTGCGATCAAGAAGCGCGAAATTTCCCCCGTCGATCTTGTGCGGGCCAGTCTGGACCGGATCGAGCGCTATGACGGCAAGCTGCGCGCCTGGATTTCCGTCGATGCAGAACGCGCCATGCGTCTTGCCAAGCAAGCGGAAGATGAAATTGCCCGCGGACATTATCGCGGCCCCATGCATGGTTTGCCTTACGGGGTGAAAGACCAGATGCATGCGCTGGGCTTCAAGACCTCGCTGGGAACGCGCGTTCTGGATGAGAGCGAAATGGGTGCTCCCTATGATGCGACGCTGGTGAAGCGTCTGTCAGATGCAGGCGCAATTTTGCTCGGCAAGCAGAACCTGCATGAATGGGGAAAAGGCGGCACAATCGATTTTCCTTACGGCCAGCCGCGCAATCCCTGGAATCCTGCGCATGATGCCTCAAGCTCATCGACGGGCTCCGGCATTGCGCCGGCTGCTGGCATGTGCAGTTTCTCGATTGGCGAGGATACGGGCGGTTCGGTGCGCGGACCGGCCTCCTGCAATGGCGTTGTCGGCCTGCGCCCGACATTCGGTCGTGTCAGCCGGCACGGCGGTGTGATGGCTGGTTATACAAGCGACACGTTTGGACCGCTGGCGCGCACCGTGACGGACATTGCGCTTGTCATGCAGGCCATCAGCGGTCACGACCCCGCCGATGTTCTCTCCAGCCCGCGCCCCGTGCCCGATTTCACCCGCGATCTGTCATCCGATCTCAAGGGCATGAAGCTCGGCATCGTGCGCGAGATTGCCTATAGCGAATGGACCCATCCCGAAGTGCTTGCAGCCTTCGAGGCCGCGCTCGATGTGCTGCGCCAACGCGGCGCGGTCATTGAAGAGATTTCGCTGCCGCTGGTGAAATGGGCCGTACCGCTGCAGATGCTGACCACCGATGCCGATGTGGCCTCGTGGTTTCTCGCCAATTATCTGCGCGATCGCTACGACCGCTTCGATGAAGGCACGCGCTCGCGGCTGGTGACATCTTGCCTCATTCCGGCTGCCACATACAGCCGCGCCATGCGCGCGCGAACAGTGGTGCGCGCACAGGTGCTGGAGGCCATGCGCAAATATGACGCGCTGCTGACGCCAACCAATCTGACGCCGCCGCGCCTGATCGAGGAAGCGCAGGAAAATGTCTCCGATTCAGGCGACGTTTTGCCGAAGCTCATCAAGCGGCGCATCGCACATTATCCCTTCAGCCTGTCGAATGTTCCGGCTCTGTCGGTTCCCTGCGGCTTTTCGAAAGCGGGCCTGCCGCTGGCGCTGCAGATCGCTTCGCGGCCGTTTGGCGAGCCGACCGCCTTCAAAGTGGCCCATGCCTATGAGCAGGCCACCGAATGGCACAAGCGCCACCCCGATCTTCAAAAAACATTGTCCTAATTCAGGAGGCAGAACATTGCAGATCAATCGCGAACAAGTCCGTCTCCTGACGCAGATGCAAGGCATCAATGTTCCAGAAAACGAGCTGGATTCCATCGCCATTCGGCTGACGACCTGGCTGTCGGCGCTGGATGAGATTGAGAAAGAGATCGGGCCGCAGATCAATGCAGCCGAGCCGATCCCGCCCGTCTATCCGCGAGAGGAATTCTGACAGCCTCTTTGCGACCAAAAAACCAATAGGAAAAGCCGCCCTTTTGGGGCGGCTTTTTTGTTGCTTGGAGCATGATGCTATTTGGCGCTGGCTGCAATCTTGCGGACACGATCAAAAACTTGCGGGCTGCTGGCGAGAACTCTCTCGATGACGTCGCTGATCTCCTTGCCGCTCTTGGGATCGACGTCGGCATTGATCTTTTTCGCAGCATCAAGAAATTCGCGATCCTTCATCAGCGCTTCGAAGGCTCGACGCCACGCATCCACGCGCTCGCTCGGGACTTCCGGCGGCAAGGTGAGCGACCAGCCGACGATCGATCCTGAATCGATCAATTCGATCATGCTGCGATCAGCGGGATCCTTGACGAGATCGAGGACGAGCGGAACCTGTTGCAGGTCAGGCGCCTTTGCAATGCCTGCTTGCGCGATCAGGTGAATCTTCTTGTCGCGGATCCAGTCGGCCTGACCTGTCTTGATACTCTCCCAGGAGCCGATGCGCGCCTGCACTTCTCCGCGCTCCATGGCCAGATGCATGGCGCCTGCGCCGTCATAGCCAGTGATGGAGCGGAATTTTGTGCCGAGCAAATCATTCATCGCCTGCGAGAGCACCGTGCCGTGATGGCCCGGCCCGCTCGATGCCATAATGACTTCGCGCTGGCGCGCCGCGTCGAGCGAATCGGCGCCTGAGGCAGCCCATGTCATCACCACTGCGTAATATTGATTGACGCTGCCGATCCAATTGAACTTGCGCGCGTCATATCGAACGCTGTCAGGCTGGACGACTTGTGCCAGCGCAATGTCCTTGAACAGCATGCCGACTGTGGTGCCATCTTTGGGTGCAATATTGAACATGTGGTTCGTCGCGACAATGCCGCCGGCTCCGGGCATGTGCTGGACGACGATTTTCGGATTGCCCGGCAGATGACGCGGGATGTAATCGGCAATCAATCGGCCGTACAGACCATATGTACCCCCCGTGCCGAATGACACGATCAGATTGATCCGCTTGTCACGATAAAAATCTGCCACTGGATCGGCGAGAGCGCCGGATGTGCACAATATGGCCGACAGGATGATCGCCGGCTTCGCAAAAAAATTCATAGCCTCCCCCGATATATCCATGGGCCTCTCTGGGCCCATGACCGGAGCCTATAGCGCGGTCAGCTTTTGAAAAAGGCGGGATGCGCCTGATTTGGAGAACCTTTTCGTGATCAGGGCCGGGGCAGGTTGAGACGCATCAGGCGCACAGAGCTCTCTCACGCCGGGGTTCACCAAGAGAATTGATTTTGCCTGCCAGAACCTCCTAAATGGAGCAATGTCAGGAGCATGGATCCTCGTGAGCAGATTGTTTTTTTGGATGAGCCTTGCCATCCTCGCTTTTATCTTTTCCGGCTCTCATGCTCATGCATCGGGAAAAATTTTTTATGGCTCACGGGCCGGGATGCAAGTCTCGGTGGTTCGCGTCGCAAATATTGGCACTGAACGGGCCGCCATTTATGTCGAACACAGGCGCGAAGATGCACGAAAATTCTGCATTGATTATTTAAGGGATCGCTCCGAAAAATGCGTCCGGAAGACGCTTGAAGAGACCCTCTTGAGCGACAAATTGGTTGGCAATTGCAAAACGGGCGTCTTTACCTCGCTCTGGGGCGACAGTCTTAAATTTGCAGGTGAGAGGCGAGCAAAGAAAAACGATGATGGCCCAAAATATCTCATTCTGAAGGACGGTGCAGCTTTGGATGGATCCAGCGCATCAGGTTATGATGTTTATTTGGGGCAGTTTAAAGCCTTGTGCCCACAACGCGTAGGTTTATAAAAATGAGCCACTCGCTTGCGCTTGTCGTACTGAGTGTTGTTGCCTTACCCAGTTTATAAGCGGCATCAGCCAAGCCATCTGGGTCAGATATTTTTCAGAGCGACAGCGCATCCATGCCTATGTGTTTGGTGTGGTCTATTTTCACCTCTGTGACCCGCATCGCTGCCATCGTCATCCTTTAGCTGCAACCAGGAAATCAAGAGCCTGGTCCTCGAGCCTTGGCTCGGCAAAGAAGGTTCTTGTTTCTTTGCTTTCCATGCATTCGCTTGGCTTCGATGCCCATTCTCCCCCTTCAAGGTCGGCTTTTTGCGTTTCTAACCCCGGCATAGGCACTCAGCATGGGCTGGAATCGCAGGCCGGATCGACCGCCTTGAGGGAAGATGGATTGACAGGCTTGAGGCGCACCGGCAGGATTAATCAAAATCAAGAACTGGGGGAGGTGACCCATGGACGGTGATAAGCTCGTAGAGCGGCGTCCGGTGGCCGCAATCGATCATGCAGCTGTTTTCTCAATGCGCAATCTGCCCTTGCTTGAGCAGGGCACGAGCTACGATCCTTTGGCGACGGCCGAGAATCTTTGGGCAGCCGTGAAGGTCTATGCCAGCGGCGGCGAGAATGCTCTTCATGCCCATGGCGGCGAAGATCATGCTTTCATCGTGCTTCAGGGCAAGGCGACCTTCACTTTCGCAGACGGAGCCTCAAAGGTCGTCTCCACGCATGAAGGCGTCATGATCCCCAAAAACGTACAATATAAGTTTGAAGCAGATGAAGCGGAAAACTTGGTCTTGTTGCGTGTGGGTGGCGGTGAGCGCACCGTCAAGGGGCTGGATCATCTGACGCCATTCGGCACGCCCAAGGATGTTGTGCAGCAAACGAAGTTTGGCGATGGGTCTGTGAAGGTCGGCACAGATGCCAAGAACGGCGAGACAGCGAAAAAGCGTGTCTATGCTCAAGGCAAGTTCTTTTCGCCCGATTGAGACTTGCTCAGAACCATAAAGCCTGCGGCTCCTGAGCGAAGCACTCTGTGCCTGAACATTCCGCGGACGCTGACTGGCTGGTCTTGATCCTTTGCCATTCAGGAGCAGCCAAGCGACGCGACGCGCAAGAAGGGTAATTTGCATGAAGAAAGTTTTGGCCCTCTCATTATGCATTGGCGCTTTGGCCGCAAGCACGACTGGCGCGCGCTCTAGCGATGCGGATTTTTTCGCCGGAAAGAATGTCACGATTCTGATCGGATATGCCTCCGGCGGTACTTATGACGCGACGGCGAGATTGTTGGCGCGCCATATGGGCCGTCACATTGCCGGCAATCCGAATTTTCTGCCGCAGAACCTTCCCGGTGCGGGCGGAATCAAGGCCATTCTGAATCTCTACAGCGTTTCGCCGCGAGACGGCACGGCGCTGGGCATGCTGGCGCGCAGTTACGCCATTGAGCCCGCTTTCAACCCGCAGATGGCAAAATACGATCCGACCCGCTTCTCGCCGATCGGCAGCACCAGCAAGGAAGTGTCGGTCGGTGTC
>CANHAW010000068.1 GCA_947458675.1 Beijerinckiaceae bacterium | reverse complement strand
GTCTGACTTGGAAGCCAATGGCCGGTACCGCGGTTGGCATCGGTTATCGTTCGGGCATCAATCAGAAGATTGAAGGAAATTACGTGGCTGTGTCCACGTCTCCGTTGGCGGGTTTGAACAATTCGTCGATTGAGGGGACACTCAAGCTTCCTGATCGGCTCAACCTGAGCCTTCGCCAGGCAGTCACGCCCGACATCGATATCCTTGGATCGGTTGAATGGCACAATTGGAGCCGCATCGGCACCGCCACACTCTCCGGCCCGCTTGTTGCGGCAGCGCCGGCAAGCCTTCGCTCGATCCCGTTCAACTATAAAGACGCATGGTTCTTCGCTCTCGGCACCGAATATAAGTGGTCGAAAGATTTGACCCTGCGTGGCGGTGTTGCTTACGAGCTTTCGCCGGTCACGACAGAAGTGCGCTCGACCCGGCTGCCTGACAACAACCGTCTGTGGCTATCGACTGGTGCCTCTTACAAGCTGACGGAGCGCTTCACCATGAACGCCTCCTACAGCCGTGTCATGGTCAAGGATGCAGACATCAGCATCGCAACCCCGGCCTATACCGGCCAGTCTAAGGCTCATGTCGACATTCTGTCGCTCGGCCTGATGACGCGCTGGTAAGCATCCCGTTGCAACAAAGAAAAGAGCCGCGCATTGCGCGGCTCTTTTTGTTTTTACGATTTCACGCGGACATATTCGCCCGGCGCATCGCAGAGCGGCGTGAGTTTTCCGCCGCCCGGTTCGCGCGCGGCCACTCGCTCTGGCGCTTGTGCGCTGACCCAGACGATCCAGTCCGTCCACCATGAGCCCGGCGTTTCATGCGCCTTTGCCAGCCAATCGTCGAACGTGCCAACAGCTGCCGGGCCGGACCAGAATTGATATTTGGGTTTTGAGACGGGATTGACGACGCCGGCAATATGTCCGGAGCCTGCGAGCACATAGCGCACGGGCCCGCCAAAAAAACCGGCGCCCGTGAAGACTGAGCGGGCAGGGGCGATGTGATCTTCTTTCGCGGCCAGATGATAAACGGGCGCAGTGACTTTCTTCAGATCGAGTTTCACGCCGTCAATGGAAAGGCGGCCCTGCGTGAGATTGTTTTCGAGATAGCAATTGCGCAGATAGAAGGAATGGTTCGCTGCTGGCATGCGCGTGGAATCGGAATTCCAGACGAGCAGATCGAAGGGCATGGGCTCTTTGCCCTTGAGGTAATTATTGACGACATAAGACCAGATCAATTCATTCGGCCGCAGCATGTTGAAGGCGGTCGCCATTTTCGAGCCTTCAAGATAGCCGGTCTCCGCCATTTTCTCTTCAATGGCCTTGATGCGCACTGTATCGACGAAAAGCTTCAATTCGCCCGCATCGCTGAAATCAACCTGCGTCGTGAGAAATGTCGTGCTGTCGATGCGATCGTCGCCGATGGCCGCCATATAGGCCAGCGTAATGGCAAGCAAAGTGCCGCCGACGCAATAGCCCATGGCTGTGACTTTGCGCTCGCCGGTCGCCTCTTCGATTTTATCGAGCGCGGTAAAAATGCCTTCGCGCATATAATCTTCGAAGGATTTTTCTGCATGCCGCTCATCAGGATTGACCCATGACACAACAAAGAGTGTGAAGCCTTGCGACACGGCCCAGCGGATGAAACTTTTTTCCGGATTGAGATCGAGCACGTAGAATTTGTTGATCCACGGCGGCACGATCAGCAGCGGGCGTCGAAAAACCGTTTCGGTTGATGGCGCATATTGAATGAGCTCCATCAAATCGTTGCGCCAGATCACCTTGCCCGGTGTCGCTGCCATATCGCGTCCGAGCACGAATTTCGATGCATCGCTCTGGCGTATTTTCAGCGAGCCTTTACCCGCCTCGATATCCTCAACCAGCATTTGCATGCCGCGAACGAGATTCTCGCCGCTTTCCTTCAATGTCGTGCGCAGCAATTCCGGATTGGTGGCAATGAAATTCGATGGCGAGATCGCCCCCGCAATCTGGCGCAGATAGAATTGCGCTTTCTCGCGCTCCACGGGATCGAGCGAATCCGCGCGCGCGACAAGATCGTTGGCCCATTCGGTCGTGATCACATAGGCCTGTCGCAGAAAATCATAGATCGGATTGCGGCTCCATTCGGGATCGGCGAAGCGCTTGTCGGCAGGGTCGAGCGCGCGCACGGGCTGGGGATCTTCGCCAGACATTTTGCGCAATGTGCGCGACCACAGTTCCAGCATTTCACCCGAAATGCGCGTCTGCGCTTCGAAGGCGCGGCCGGGATCGGAGAGCCAATGTTCGGCGACATGGCCGAGCGTCTTCACCGCATCTTCGACATGTTCGGCAATGTCGGTATTGGTGCGCCCTTCCTCAAGCGGTTTGAAATAGGCTGCTGCAGCCTGCGCGCCTTTGTCGACAAGCAAAGCGAAATTTTGCGACAGCGCGGTGAAGTCGGGCATGGGAATGGCTTGCTCGCCCGCGCGCTGGTCCGCCTTGCCATTTTCCGCTTTGGCCTGCGGGCCAGCCTTGCTGGCTGCGGGGGCGGTTTCTGGGGCAGGGGCGCGCCGAAGATCGGCAGCTGGCGTCGGGGCGGGCCCGCCATTTTGCGCGGCAAGGGTCGCAGATTTGGGCTTTCGGCCGCGTTTGGCCGGGATTTTGGGCGCAAGTTCGGCTTCCGTCCGGATTTTCCGCGGCCGGCCACGGGGGCGCTTGACGGGGGCCTCAGGGGCGCCCGTCGGCCCCTCGGGCGCCAAGGCGGGTTCGGGGGCGCGCTCCGCCATGTCATCGCTCCGACTTGCGCTCATTCGCTTATTGCCCCTGCTGTCGCAGCCTGGTCTGGCATTTTTCGTACCATTGTGGCGGGAGGGCGACCAATGAACACTGGCGCGCGTCCCGTTTCGGTCATAATAGGTCTTTATTCACCGGTCGCAGCAATGATTAAATGGGTTGAGGGCGACCGCCCCCGTTTGTGAACAAAGATATGGCATGCTCATGACATTCCGTTCCGGCATTTTCTTCCAGTCTGCCCGGCTGCCAGCCGCAGCTCTGGCTATTGCCGTTCTTTTGGGCGGATTGGGTCAGGGCGGCGCCATGGCTGCCGAAGAACCCAGCGCGATCACCAAAGCACTTGGCCTGCGCACCCATGTGAAGCAGAGCCCGCCGGATTTCGTTACAAGGTCGCGGCCGCAATCCTATGATTTCATCCCTGTTCATGAGCCCCGGAAGCTGCCTGCCGGCAAGACCATGAGCAAGAGCGAGGTCGAATCGCAGGAAAAGGGCCTCGATGCGGCCCGCCGCGCGCATGACAAGGCAACGGGGCGTCGCACCGGGCCGAGCACCGATCGTTCGGTGGCGGAGGGGATGGGCGATCGCAAGGCAAAGCCGAAAAAGCCGGAGGCCTGCGGGCTGACCTGTGAAAACCCGGCGGTTCAGCCAACAAGACGTTAACAGATTTTCGAGAGGACGTGGACCATGATCCGGCAATCGTTTAAGCCGGGCGGGTTGCAAAGAGGATGAGTGCAATGTCCGAATTCCACAGGGTGCGGCGGCTTCCGCCTTACGTGTTCGAGCAGGTCAACCGGCTGAAGGCCGCCGCTCGAGCCAATGGCGCCGACATTGTGGATCTCGGCATGGGCAATCCGGATCTGCCGGCCCCCAAACATGTCATCGAAAAACTCTGCGAGACCGCCGGCAAGCCGCGCACGGATCGCTATTCGGCCTCCAAGGGCATTGTCGGTCTGCGCAAGGCGCAGGCGGCTTATTACGAGCGCCGTTTCGGCGTGAAGCTCAATCCCGATACGCAGGTTGTCGCGACACTCGGCTCGAAGGAAGGCTTCGCCAATATGGCGCAGGCCATTACCGCGCCGGGCGATGTGGTGATCGTGCCCAATCCTTCCTATCCGATTCATGCCTTCGGCTTTCTCATGGCCGGCGGCGTGATCCGCGAAGTGCCGGCCGATCCGACGCCGGAATTTTTCGTCGCGCTTGAGCGCGCCATCCAGCATTCAATCCCCAAGCCGATTGCAGTCGTTTCCTGCTATCCGTCGAACCCGACGGCCAAGGTCGCCTCGCTCGATTTCTACAAGGATCTCGTCGCCTTCGCCAAGAAGCACGAGATTTTCGTGCTCTCCGATCTCGCCTATGCAGAGGTCTTCTTCGACGACAATCCGCCGCCCTCCATGCTGCAGGTGAATGGCGCAAACGATGTCTGCGTGGAATTCACGTCGATGTCGAAGACCTTTTCCATGGCCGGCTGGCGCATGGGCTTTGCGGTCGGCAATGAGCGTCTGCTCGCAGCGCTCTCGCGGGTGAAATCCTATCTCGATTACGGCGCCTATACGCCGATCCAGGTAGCCGCTGCCGCAGCGCTGAACGGACCTGATGATTGCATCAAGGAAATGCGCGCGATCTACAAAAAGCGTCGCGATGCTCTGGTTGAAAGTTTTGCGCAGGCAGGATGGGATATTCCCGTGCCGCAGGCGACCATGTTCGCCTGGGTGCCGCTGCCAGAAAAATTCAAACATCTGGGCAGTCTCGAATTCTCGAAGCTTCTCATCGAGAAGGCCGATGTGGCCGTGGCTCCCGGCATCGGCTTTGGCGAGCATGGCGACGATTTCGTCCGCCTCGCGATTGTCGAGAACGAGCAGCGCATCCGCCAGGCCGCGCGCGGCATCCGCCGCTTCTTTGACAGCGCGGACCAGACCCTCCACAATGTGGTCGAGCTGAAGAAGCCGGCGTGAGGTTGGCCCGCACGATCAAAGTCGGGCAGCCCTATTTCAAATAAAAAAAGCCCCGCCTGAGCGGGGCTTTTCTGTCATTATGGCAGGCTTGCGATCACCTGCCATAACGGCCAGCTTGCGCTGGACTTAAGTGCCGGTGCGACCGGCGACCAAAGTAAAATGGGCTTTCATTCCTTCGCCGTCAAGGTCAAAGGCCGAGGCCCGCCCGGACACATGATCTGACGGCAGACATGGTCTGCGCATCAAGAACCCGCACGTCGTAAACTCTCTGTCCTGCATCCCATCTTCGGAAAAGGTGCCGAAGCCGGTGGAAGGCAACGGTCAGGACGATGTCGCCTTTCACCCACATTTCCGGGCTGTCGTAAGGGCTTGGCAGCGGGGGCTCAATCCGGAGCCTCATATGGTGGGGCAAGACGATATCTGGTGCGCTGGTGCTCAATGGGACGATGGAGCAAAGCATCTTTCGACCTGGAATCGGAGGGGAAAGGACGATAGCGGGCCGCCGCTTGACCATTTCAGGGGGGCGAAAGCCTTCTGACAGGTCGACACGTACGATCGTTCCGGGGACCGGATGCGCAATGAGGGTCAAGGGAGAGGCTCTGCCGATAGAAACAATTTGGCTGAAATAATGCGCTGATCCTACGGCAGAGCGCCGCGCCTTGAAACCCCGGCCGAAACATTGCAGAAGAGCGCATCCGGCTCCGCCCGTCAGGCGGGGTCTTTTGCTGGCCCGGAACAATTTTCATGGCTGAACCTTTGCGCGTTGGCATTGCCGGTCTTGGCACCGTCGGCGCTTCCGTCATTCGCCTTCTCGACCGTCAGGCTGCGGCTCTGGCCGCCAGCACCGGGCGCGCCATCAAGGTGACGGCCGTCTCGGCCCGCGACCGGTCGCGCGATCGGGGCGTCGATGTGTCGGCGTTCAAATGGTTCGATGATCCTGTGGCTTTGGCCACAAGCCCAGACATCGATCTTTTCGTCGAACTGATCGGCGGCGATGAAGGCCCGGCGCGCGCAGCGGTGGAAGCAGCGCTTGGCGCAGGCAAGTCGGTTGTCACCGCCAACAAGGCTTTGCTTGCCAAACATGGCATGTCGCTCGCCCAGCGCGCGGAAGACAAGCGCGTGGCGCTTGCCTTCGAGGCGTCTGTTGCCGGCGGCATTCCGATTGTGAAAACGCTGCGCGAAGGTCTGGCCGGCAATTCCATTCAGCGCGTCTATGGCATTCTCAACGGCACGTGCAATTACATCCTCTCGCGCATGGAGCTCGAGGGCCTGTCCTTCGAGGAATGCCTCAAGGATGCGCAGCGCCTTGGTTATGCCGAAGCCGATCCGACCTTCGATATTGGCGGTTTCGATACAGCGCACAAACTCGCCATTCTTACCGCGCTTGCCTTTGGCACGCAGGTCGATGCGGAAGCCATTCACGTCGAGGGCATTCAATCGATCACTTTGGCCGATCTGAAATCTGCCGAAGAGCTTGGCTATCGCATCAAATTGCTCGGCGTCGCGCAGCGCACCGATAAGGGCATTGAGCAGCGCGTGCATCCGACCATGGTGCCAAAGTCCTCGTCGCTTGCCGAAGTCATGGGCGTTACCAATGCCGTGACCATCGATGCCGATGCGGTGAAGGAATTGACGCTTGTCGGCCCCGGCGCCGGCGGCATGGCAACGGCATCTGCCGTTGTTGCCGATATTTCCGATATTGCGAAAGGCATTCGCAGCGCGCCTTTCGGCCTGCCGACTTCGGCGCTGGAGAAAGCACCGCGCATTCCCGTGCAGCGGCATGAGGGCGGCTATTACATTCGCCTGTCCGTGCATGATCGCCCCGGTGCAGCCGCGGCCATTGCGACACGCATGGCCGAGCGCCAGATCTCGCTCCAGAGCATCATGCAGCGGCATGCCTCGGCGCGCGGCGCGCGTGCGCCCTCCGATGCGACGCCCGTGCCAGTCGTGCTCATCACCTATGCGACATCCGAAGCTGTCGTGCGCGAGGCACTCGATGCCGTTGTCGCAGACGGCTATCTTGCCGGACCACCGCAGGTCATCCGTATCGAACGCGAATAATTTTCACAAAGGCCCTGAAGGACCGTCCATGACCGATCTCGTCATCAAGCAAAAGGATATTATCGAGCGTATCCTCACACTCGAACTCGTTCGCGTGACTGAGCGCGCTGCTGTTGCTGCTGCGCGCCTGCGCGGGCGTGGAGATGAAAAGGCCGCCGACCAGGCCGCCGTGGATGCGATGCGCCGCGAACTCAATCGTCTGCCGATCGACGGCACTGTCGTCATTGGCGAGGGCGAGCGCGATGAAGCGCCCATGCTCTTCATCGGCGAGAAAGTCGGCACGGCCACCGGCCCGAAAGTCGACATTGCGGTGGATCCGCTCGAAGGTACGACATTGTGCGCCAAGGATCTGCCGGGCTCCATCGCCGTCATGGCCATGGCGCCGGCTGGCTCGCTGCTCAATGCGCCTGACGTTTACATGGACAAGATCGCCATCGGTCCGGGCTATCCCAAGGGCACGATCGATCTCGACATGAGCCCGGAAGAAAATCTTCTCTCGCTCGCCAAGGCCAAGGGCGTGAAGCCGGGTGAAATCACCGCGCTCATTCTCGACCGTCCGCGCCACCAAAATCTCGTCGATGCCTGCCGCAAAGTGGGTGCGGGCATTCGCTTCATCACCGATGGCGATGTGGCCGGCGTGATTTTTACAGCGCAGTCGGAAATGACCGGCGTCGATATTTATTTCGGCACGGGCGGCGCGCCGGAAGGCGTGCTGGCAGCAGGCGCATTGCGTTGCGTCGGCGGCCAGATGCAGGGCCGTCTCATCCTCGATACGGAAGCCAAGCGCGAACGCTCGCTGAAAATGGGCATCAAGGATCCGAACAAGAAATATGACATGACGGAACTGGCGTCGGGCGACGTCATCGTCTGCGCCACGGGCGTCACCACCGGCCCGCTGCTCACCGGCGTGAAATTCGGCCGCGAGATCATCGAGACGGAAACGGTGATCTATCGCTCCGTCACCGGCACAGTGCGCCGCATCCACGGCGAACACCGCCAGATGGAAAAATTCCGCCTCGATTGAGATCGGGCTGATCGCGAAAAGAACAGGGGCGTTCCGGAAACGGAGCGCCCTTTTGCTTTGCGTCGTCATTGCGAGGAGCCGAAGGCGACGCGGCAATCCATCTCGCCGACACATGGATTGCTTCGTCGCTCACGCTCCGTGCAATGACGAGCTCAAGGGGCAGGACGCCCACTATTCCGTCCCCATTATCCAGACGGCGCGGCCCGCCCAGGCGCTCACGCTTTGCACCCCAGCCGTGCGATAATGTGCAAATGAGCCCGCCTGTCATCCATCCCGATTCGAAGCCCGGCACGCTGCCTCGCCGTCTGTTTCTCGGCGTGGAGCAATCTGCGCTGGGTCGCATCTGGCGCGACCGGCTCGATCTGGAGGCGCAGGGGCGGGCGCAGGCCATGGTGCAGGTTGAGGGCCTGCCGGACATTCTCGCCCGCGTGCTGGCGGGGCGCGGCGTTGCGCCCGAGGCCGTGACAGCCCATCTCGATCCAACGATCCGTGGCCTCATGCCCGATCCCGACACATTGGTCGCCATGGTGCCGCTTGTGGGCCGTCTCCTGCGCGCCATTGAGCGGGGCGAGACGGTGGCGATTTTCGGCGATTACGATGTCGATGGCGCCTGTTCCACCGCGCTGCTCGCGCGTTTTCTCGAAAGCTGCGGCACGCCTTTCATCATCCATATTCCCG
>CANHAW010000067.1 GCA_947458675.1 Beijerinckiaceae bacterium | reverse complement strand
TCGCATGATCTCGTCATAGGCATAATCGAGATACCAATCTGGCGTCTGTTCGCGCCGACGATCGACAGGCCGCGCCGGATTGCGCCGCGCCGCATGAATTTGGCCTTCCGTCAAAAGACCGGCGCTGACCATATTCTGCAAAACATCATTGGCCCGCGCGCGCGCAGCCGGCAGATTGATATGGGGTGCATAGCGCGTCGGCGCCTTGAACAGGCCTGCCAGCATGGCGGATTCTGCCAGATTGAGCTCGCGCACATCCTTGTTGAAGTAAAATTCCGAAGCGGCCTGAATGCCAAACGTGCCGCCGCCCATATAGGCACGGTCGAGATAAAGTTTCAGGATCTCGCGCTTGCTCAAATGCTGTTCAAGCCAGAGCGCCAGAAAGGCTTCCTTGACCTTGCGCTCCAGCGAACGTTCGTTGTTCAGAAAAAGGTTCTTCGCCAATTGCTGCGTGATGCTGGAGCCGCCTTGTACGACGCCGCTGGCGCGTGCATTGACAGTCAATGCGCGCATCGTGCCGATGGGATCGATGCCCCAATGTTCGAAGAAGCGGCGATCCTCCGTCGCCAGAACGGCGCGGATGAGATAATCGGGCAATTGTTCGAGCGGTACAGTATCGTCATGGCGTATGCCGCGCTGGCCGACCGGTTCGCCATAGCGATCGAGAAAGACGACGGCGAGATTTTGTTTCTTGAGCCAGTTTTCATCGCCTGTTTCGCGAAAAGCAGGAATGGCGAGCGCCAAGGCGATCACACCGCCGGCCAGGCCAAGCGTCAGCATCTCGCATGTTGCTTCCACGCCCACGCGCGTGGCGCCTGCAACATGCAACCGGTCCATGCGCGCAGAAAAATTCGCCCAGGCGTTTTTCAGCCCTTCGCCAGAGCTGTAAAGCGAGGAATCTACCCATGAATCGAACGCCAGCATGGCGCGCGAC
This sequence comes from Beijerinckiaceae bacterium, assembly GCA_947458675.1. GTDB lineage: Bacteria > Pseudomonadota > Alphaproteobacteria > Rhizobiales > Beijerinckiaceae > Terripilifer. Next base: position 7,641 of record CANHAW010000067.1, on the reverse strand, counting down.
AGGCGCCGGCCGAATTTCGATCGCGAAAAACCCTCGAACAAGTTTTCGCCCCCGCTGCGCTGGGCCTTGACGCCTCTTGTAGGCCGGCGCCAAGTGCAGTCTACAGGAATGAAAGTTAATCCAGCGTCGCTGGTTCCGGAAGGGGCGGGAGCAATCGGGTATCTTCATGACAAAAGCCAAAGTGCAACCGTTCTGGAAACAAAAAGAACTCGAGGACATGTCGACGGCTGAATGGGAAAGCCTGTGCGATGGTTGCGGCCGCTGTTGTCTCGTCAAACTCGAGGATGAGGATACAGGCAAGATCCATTTCACCAGCATCGGCTGCAAGCTGCTCGATACAAAGTCATGCCGTTGCACGGATTATCGTCAGCGTCGCCGACGTGTGCGCGATTGCGTACGTTTGACGCCCGATGTCGTGCGCTCGTTAAGCTGGCTGCCCCCGACCTGCGCCTACCGTCTGGTGGCGGAAGGAAAAGATCTCAAATGGTGGCATCCGCTGATCTCGGGCTCGCCTGAAACCGTTCATGAGGCGGGCGTCTCCGTGCAGGGCCGGGTGATGGCAAGCGAGACAGATGTGCCGCTGGAATCCTATCCCGATTTCATTGCGGCCTGGCCGGGGAAATTTCCCAAAGGGGCGAAGTGACGGCCCTGTGTGGGGTGAAGGCTTTGCCTTGAGCCCGCCCTCTCCCTCAGGCAGAGGGTGAGCGCACCACCTGCATCGTCGCATCAAGCACGCGTTTTGCCTGTTCCTCGAACGGCAATTCCGCAATCGACTTTGACGGCGCTTCGACGCTGATCGGCGTGTCGTGGGGAAAAGCATCGAGCCATTCGCGCAAGGGCAGCACGCCTTCGCCCGGCAGGCGGCGCGCTGTGCGCGATTCCGCGCGCAATTCATCGAGGCTGCGCGCACCCTCCGGCAGGGGCGCGGCATCGCAGAAATGCACGAGCTTGAGCAGATGCGGCTCCACGGCGTGCAGATCCGCCAATGTGCCGCCCGAGCGCGAGAGATGCAGAAGATCGATCACCAAAGCGCAATTCTTGCGCTGCGCCGCCAGAGCAAGCGCGCGCGCCTCATTGAGCGAGCGGCAGGCCGAATAGGGATTGAACTCGACCAGCACATCGAGACCGAGTGGGGCTGTTGCATCGCAAAGCGCGCGCAATGTTGCGAGCCGGCGCTGCTCATCTGCGTCTTCAACCGGGCAGACGATGAAGCGCCCGCCGAGATCGGCGGCAAGATGCAAGACTGGAGCAAGCGCGCCAATATCGAGCGCGGGCTTGATCGGGAAGACGCCGGTCTCCAGCAATTTCATTCCGGTCTCGGCCATCAGGCTACGGACCCGGCCCTCCAGCGGCAGGCCCGCGACGGCTGGATCGCTCGCCACCAGCGGGTTCAGCCGCAGGCCGACATGATCGAAGCCGGCCGCATGGGCGGCGCGGATCTGGCCGTCTGGGCCAGCCGGCAGGACCGTCAGGGCGGCAAGCGAGATGAGAGGCATGGGGCTCCTTGATTACAGGCGTTTTCTCACGACTTGCGATTTTGCGCAAAATCGCGCATTCGGAAGGAAGGGTCGCCTCCTCGCCGTCATTGCGAGGAGCGAAGCGACGACGCCATCCAGAGCCACATTGATCTCTGGATGGCTTCGCTTCTCTCGCAACGACGACCGACAGGAAACGCGCCCCTGCGAGGGGCTGGGGAGGCCAGAATGACAAAGAGCGACGCGCCCGCGACCGCACGTGAGCCCATCAACGACTTGCGCGACTGGCTGAAACAGGTTGAGGCCATCGGCGAGCTCACCCACGTCCATGAGCCGGTCGAGCGCGACGAAGAGATGAGCGCCATTTCCTATCTCGTCGCCAAGCAAAAGCCCTCGCCCGCCATTCTTTTCGACACGATCAAGGGTTTTGAAAAGTCACCCATCGGCGCGCGCTCGCTGTGGAATGTGCTGGGCCCGTCCGTGCGCCGCATTGCGCTGACGCTGGGCGAGAATCCCGACACGCCGACGGTGGAGCTGATCCGCCGCACCAAGGATAAATTGCGCTCGCGCATTCCCCCGCAGGAAATTGCAGCCGCTGAGGCCAGCGTGTTTGAGAATTCGCTGATCGGCGACAAGGTCGATCTCGATCTTCTGCCGATTGCGCGCCATTGGCCGCGCGATGGCGGTCGCTATGCCGGCACGGCAGATGCTGTCATCACGCGCGATCCCGATACGGGCTATCTCAATGTCGGCACCTATCGCATGATGGTGCAGGACAGGCAGTCCACGGGTCTTTATCTCTCGCCCGGCAAGGATGCGCGTTTGCATATTGCGCGCGCCTGGGAGCAGGGAAAGCCGCTGCAAGTGGCAGCAGCCTGGGGCATCGATCCGCTTTACATGCTGGTCGGTTCGCAGACCTTCCCCAAAAATGTCTCCGAATATGAATATGCCGGCGGCATCAAGGGCGGGCCTGTGCCGGTGGTGAAAGGCAAGACGACAGATTTGCTGATCCCCGCACATGCCGAACTCGTTGTTGAGGGCGAGATCCGTCCCGGCGGCATGAAGGGCGAAGGCCCGTTTGGCGAATTCACCGGCTATTACGGCAAGCCGGAGGCGGCTTGCCCGCTCGTCAACATCACAGCCATGCATTATCGCAACAAGCCGATCCTGACGAATGCGCTGATGGCCGATTATCCATCCTGCGAACAATCGGGTTTCTTCTCGATCATTCGCTCGGCGAAAATCTGGGACGATCTCGACAAGCTTGGCATTCCGGGCATTCACGGCGTCTATTCGCATCCCGCGGCAGCAGGCGGTTTCGGCATGACGGTGATTGCGCTTGAGCAGAAATATGCCGGACATGCTGCGCAATGTCTGGCCCTGGCCGCGCAAGTTCCGGGCGGCGCCTATTACACAAAATGGATCATTGCGGTGGATCACGATGTCGATCCGACCGATATGGATCAGGTGATCTGGGCCATGGCCTCGCGCTGCAATCCGATCGACGATATCGACATTTTGCGCAACACATGGTCGACACCGCTTGATCCCACGCAAAACCCGCCGGAAAAGCGGCCCTATGGTTCCAAGGCGCTTATCAACGCCTGCAAGGAGCACCGCTACATTCCGGTCTTTTCAACGCGCACGACTTTGCGGCAATCGACCTATGAAAAGGTTGCGGCCAATTGGAAAAAGCTCGGCCTGCCAGGCAATGCACCGCAGGTGCGCGCTTATGAAAGCGAAGAGAGCTTCATCTATCGCGAAGAAGGCCAGATGAATCTCTGATCAATCTTCGTCTTTCTTGTCGCCGAAAAGAAAGGGCGCGACATCTTTCAATCCGGGTGCCGGTTTCGCTGCAAAGGGCAGTGGCCGGCACACCGCCATGGCGGAAAGCCCGACGCGCGCGGTGAGCAAACCATTGAGCACGCCCTCGCCCAGACGCGCTGACAGGCGCGAGGCAAGGCCATGACCTAAAAATTGCTGCACGAGTGAATCTCCTGCCGCCATGCCGCCCGTGATCGCCAGATGCGCGCCGACCGATTTCATCAATCGGAAAAAACCCAGCGCGCCCGGCCTGCCGCCATAAATCTCTGCAATCCGCCGCACCAGACGAAAAGCCTGCGCGCCGACAAAGATCAGATCGATGGCCGCGCGCGGACTGACCGCCGTGACAATCGAAACGCGTTTGGCGGCAGCTGCAATTTCGCGCTGGATCTCTTCATCGAGCGGCGACATGAGCCGTGTCTCGGCAATGTCGATCAGATCGCGTCCATCGACAATTTCGCCGCTCAGATGGGACATGTCGGCGCGCGCCCGCGCAGTGTCGGGGCGCATCGCATAGAGATCGGTCAGCGCCTTCACCAGACGGCGCGCCTCATTGCGATCATCCGCCTCGCGCGCCTGCGCAAAAGCCAGATGCATGCGCGCTATATGTTTCTGCTGCATGATGGCAGCCATCTCGCGGCCGGCGAGCACGCCAAGCGACAGAACGAGCAGCACGACGAGCATGATGCCCATCCAGCCCAAAGCCGGCGCGCGGGCAAAAAGATCGACAATCAGCTTGTCGAACCACAGGCCAGCGGCCATCAGCGCCAGCGTGCCGGCAGCCGACCAGAACAGCCCGCCCCAGGAGAGAAAAGCGCGCGCCAGCAGGCCGCGCTTTTGCGCGGTTTCGACGGCGGCCTCTTCATTTTTCGCAGCTGGCTTTAGCGCAAAAACATCCGGCACATCTTGCACATCGATGCGGTGGCGTGCGGCTTCATCGAGACGGAAGGCGCGCGGACGGGGGCGGGGCGCATCGCTCATGCGAGACGGTCTCCGATGAGAAATTGCAATGCGCGGTCGAGGCGAATATGGGGCATTAGCGTTGGCGCATCGAGCAGCGGCGGCCGGAAGCGCAGGAAACGCATCTGCGCCTGCAGATGATCCTGCGCAAGAAAATCGCCACGAAAGAGGATACGCGGATCGTCCGGCAATTCACCGGGAAAGACGGCAGCTTCCTGCGTGCCGTCGAATGTTTCTTCGCCAATCGTCTCGCCTGCGAGCGGCGTGCCGATAATGGCGTCGAGTTTTTCGCCCTCATGAACCATCTGCGCCTCGCGCGTGGCGCGCAGAGCAGCCAAGGCAATCACATCGATTTTGGCGCCCACACCCTCGGCGCGATGAATGGCGCGCATTGTGAGCTGACGCAGGATCGCCTCGAGCCGGTCATGGCTGGCATGGTGCAAATGATCGGCCTTGGTGGCAGCAAAGAGAATCTTGTCGGCCCGCGGCCGGAAGATCGACGAGAGAAGATTGTTCTGCCCAGCGCGAAAGGCCAGCAAAACATCGCCCAGCGCCAGTTCCAGATCGCGCAGCGCCGCAGGCCCGGAATTGATCGCTGCCAAAGCATCGACGAGCACGATCTGGCGATCGATGCGCGCAAAATGATCGCGAAAAAACGGCTGCACCACATAGCGTTTATAGGCCTCGAAGCGGCGCTCCATCATGGCGGCAAGCGAGCCCGATGAAATCTCCTGCGTGAGCGGCAGCGGTGCAAAGGTCAGAGCGGGTGAGCCTTCAAGATCGCCGGGCATGAGAAAGCGACCCGGCGGCAAAGTGGAGAGGGCGTATTTTTCATCCCGGCAGGCGCGCAGATAAGAGGTGAAAATCTCTGCTGCCTTGCGCGCGACATTTTCATCCGCCGCTTGTGCGGCATCGATCCCGGCCAGAAATCCGCGCCATTCAGCTGACAGAGAGGCACGCGCAGCACCTCTTGCTGCATCCAGCATTTCGCTCGACCATTGCGCATAGGATTTTTCGAGCAGCGGCAGATCGAGCAGCCATTCGCCGGGATAATCGACAATGTCGAGGCTCAAATGGCGCGCGCCCTTGCGCCAGCCTGTCTCGCTTTCAAATTCGAGCGTCAGCCGCAATTGCGAAATCCGTCGCGTCGATTGCGGCCAGTGGCGATCGGGCCCGGCGTGCAAAGCAGCCAGATGATCTTCATAGGCAAAGCGCGGCACATTGTCGTCGGGCTGGGGATCGAGCGCACCATGCACGAGGCGCCCTTCGGCATGCACGCGAAAGACGGGCAGGTGATTGCGCGCGCCCGCCTGCGAGGCTTCCGACACGCGGGTGAGCGCATCGACGAGCGCGGTGATGAAAATGGTTTTGCCGGCGCGCGAAAGCCCCGTCACGCCCAGCCGCAATGAGCCGCCGCCGACATAATCAGCAAAAGCGCGCGCTGCAATGCGCGCTTCAAGAAGAATGTCGGGGATCAGCGCCACGCAGACTCCGGCGGCTTGTTGCCTGTCACATGTATGAAGCGGGCGTGGCTTTGCAAGGGATCTCGCCTAGCGGCGCAAATCCGCGCCAATGACAAAGCGGTCCAGCATGCCGCTGCCGGGCGTCACATCAGCCCAATTTTCGGCATCGAAATCGATCACCACAAGCCCGCAGGTCGGCAGACCCGCCTCGAGTTGCGCACGGGCGGCCCGATCGCCCGCACCGACCAATTCCACCGCCAGATCGTGAAAGCCCGGATTATGCCCGACCACCAGCATCAGCCGAACATGATCGGGGCTGGCATGCATCAATTCCAGCAATTGCGGCGCTTCCGCCAGATAGAGCCGGGGCTCCGAAAGAACGGGGCAGGGCTCGCCGAAAACATCCAGCGCCAGCTCCAGCGTCTCGCGGGTGCGTCGTGCTGTCGAGACGACAGCAAGATCGGGAAACAGGCCCTGCTGGGCGAGATAATCGCCCATGCTTTGCGCCTCGCGGCGGCCGCGCTCGTTCAGCGGGCGCTCGGCATCGCCGCCGCCTGCAAGTTGGGTCGCCTGAGCATGGCGCAAGAGCATTAGTCGCATCATGGTGCGAGCCTAGCAGGGGCTTGGCCATTGGCAAAAGCCCTATTCGCGCACGATCAGCACCGAACATTTGGCATGGCGGGCAACCGTCTTGGCGTTGGAGCCAAGCAGATAGGTCGACATGGCCGGCCGATGCGAGCCGACAACGATGAGATCGGCGCCCCATTGCTCCGCCTCGGAGAGAATTTCCGGATAGATCCCGCCAACGCGCACGGTGTAGGAGACGCGGCTCTGGTCGAGCGGCACATGCTCGCTCACATGGCGCAATTGTGCCTGCGCATTTTCCGTGATCTGCCGGTCGAAATCTTCGGGCACATAATCCATGAATGTCGCCGGCAGCATTGTCTGCACATTGATGAGCCGCAGCGCGCCGCCCGAATGATTGGCCAAAGCCGAAGCTTCCTCAATCGCGGGCTTGGCGAGATTGAGATCCGCCAGATCGACGGCAACGAGAATGGTGCGAAACATCTCCGTCAGCGCCCGCGCCGCAACAGGCCTGCAGCGAGCGAGACCGCCAGCAGGATCAGAGCGATCCAGAACAGGATACGCGCGCCCTCCATGGCTGTTCCGGCAAGGCCGCCAAAACCGAAAAGGGCCGCAACCAGCGCGACGACAAGAAACACCAGCGCCCAGTGAAGCAGATTGCCAAAATTCATGACGGGCCTCCGTTGTTTGCATTCAACGGTGGCGCTGGAAAGGGGTTCCCGAATGGGCAATCGTCATTGCGAGGCGCGCAATGACGAGATTTAAGATGAAGCCTTGGCTGCCAGCAAATCCGCAATGGCCTTCAGCGCCTCTTCGGCTTTCGCACCATCGGGGCCGCCGGCCTGTGCCATGTCGGGGCGCCCGCCACCGCCCTTGCCGCCCAGTGCCTCAGAGGCGACGCGGACGAAATCGACGGCATTGAAACGCGCTGTCAGATTGGCGGTGACGCCAACAACAACGCCAGCCTTGCCATCGTCCGACACGCCGACAATGGCGGCAATGCCTGAGCCGACCTGGCCCTTGGCCTCGTCGGCCAGGGATTTCAGATCTTTCATCTCGACGCCGGTGACAGCGCGGGCAAAAAGCTTCACCCCCGCAATATCCTTCACCGCATTTTCAGTGCCTGCGCCACCGCCGCCCATGGCGAGTTTCTTGCGCGCATCGGTCAATTCGCGCTCGAGTTTCTTGCGCTCTTCAAGCAGCGCATTCAGGCGCTCGGCCGCATCGTCGGCGGGCGTCTTCAGCAGGCTTGCGAGATTTTCCAGCGCGCGCGATTGCGCATTGAGATGCTGGCGGGCCGCATCGCCGGTCTTGGCTTCGAGGCGACGAATGCC
>CANHAW010000066.1 GCA_947458675.1 Beijerinckiaceae bacterium | reverse complement strand
GGAGAATTGCGGGCGGTGGCGCGCCGCCGCAATGTGTCGGTTGAGACCGGCTGTTTCACCATGGAGGCGGGTGAGGCGCTGCTGGAGGCGGGCTTTGCCGAATGGCAGCCTGCGGGTCGCTCGGGCCGGCCGCGGCTTGTTCTCAATGAGGCCGGGCGGGCGCGCGCCGCTCTGGTGCAGGGCGCTTCGGGTCTCGAGCCGGCGCGGGTTTTTCATGGCGATCTCGACAGGCGACAGGCGCCCGAGGCGGGCGGGGCTTTGCTTGTGAGCGACGATGCTGAGAGCCCGCTGGCCTGGCTTGCGCGCCGCCGGGGGCGCAATGGCGAGGCGCTGATTTCAGCTGAGCATTTTGAAGCGGGCGAGCGCCTGCGCCGCGATCTCGAGCGCGCCCAGGCTTTGCCGCGCGTCACCTCGCGCTGGGATGGTGTGCCGGGCGAGGGCCGGGGCGGGCAGGCGCCGGGCCTGTCTTTATCCGATATGGCTTTGGCTGCGCGTCAGCGCGTCGAAAAAGCCATGCAGGCGGTCGGGCCGGAGTTTTCCGGCCTGCTGCTGGATGTCTGCGGATTTCTGAAAGGGCTCGAGACCATCGAGAGCGAGCGGCAATGGCCGCGCCGCTCGGCGCGCATTGTGCTCGATCTGGCGCTGGCGCGACTGGCCCGCCATTACGGCATGAAGCGGGAGCAGGCGGGGGCGCCTGCGCCCCTGCGCCATTGGGGCACGCAGGATTTTCGACCGGCGATTCTCTAGGTGGCGGCGAGCGCGTTGCGCGCGTCATTCTTGATGCGCTCCACCATGGAGCGCACGCCATTCGATCTTTGCGGCGTCAAATGCGCATCGAGGCCCAGTCGCTTGAAAAGATCCTGCGCATCGGTTTCCAGAATGTTGCGCGCATTGCGGCCCGAATAAAGCGTCAGAATGAGATAGACGAGGCCGCGCACGATATGGGCATCGCTGTCGCCGCGAAAGGTCAACACGGGCTCGCCCGCATCGCGGCTCACCTGCGTTTCAACCCAGACCTGACTGGCGCAGCCGCGCACTTTATTGTCTTCGCTATGCGCATCTTCGGGCAGGGGTGCCAGCTCGCGCCCAAGCTCGATGAGATAGCGATAGCGATCGTCCCAGTCGTCGAGCAGTTCGAAGTTTTCAATGATGTCGTCGATTGTTGCAGCCATGAGCCCTGATCCCGTCATGTGCCTTATATGGCGCAAAGCTACCGTTGCGCCAGTCTAGCCTGGGCGACGCGGCGGCAAAGGCACGGCGCCCTGACGGCTCTCGGGCATGGAATGTCCGCGCCAGATGGGGCGCAGATCTGCCGGCTCCAGCGTGTTTTGCGAGGCTGCAGGCGCATTTTCGAGAAATTTCGACAGGCTTGCCGCATGGTTTGCGCAAGCGGCGGGATCTTTCAGGCAGAACAATTGGACTTCATCCAGCGCCGCCTTGCTTGTCTTTGATGCCTGTTCAGCCAAATCCGTGCGCAGGCTCACGCCATCCCAGGGCAGGGCAGCGAAAACAATTCCAAGCCAGAACAGGCAACGCAGGACAAAGAACATCGGCCAACCCCGCGGAAAAGACCGGCTGGACTTTCCACAGACAAATCTAAAGGCAATCGAACAGGCCCCTGTCAAACGGCTGACGCCGATCGTTTGGCGCGCATTGACGATTGGTTCACCACGTCAGGCGCGAAAGACTTTTTCATTCAGCAAGAGGGGCAAATCCATGCGTTGAGAAAGTCTCAACCATATTGCGCGAATTCGCCGCTGCTTTGCCTGCAAGGGTGCGTTTTTGCCAATTTGCACCTGCTCTTGCGCATCATGTTTAGCACTCACTTAAGGCCCTGCTGCGAAGCTTGGCTGGTGGCGGAATGTCCGCCTCCACACAAGGTGGCATTCGTGCATTTGTTGTCCGGCATTTCAGCCAGTCTCGCAGGTCTCGTGCATGAGAATGCGCGCGCCCATGCGCCGGAATTTGCGCGTCATCTGGCTTTCATGCGTCTGCACATTGTCATGCCGCTTGTGGCCGCCGCCGCCGCGCCGCTTCTGCTGGTTTTGTATGGTGCGCCGTTGCTCTGGCAATCTTTGGCTTTTGCCTGCGCCATCCTGCCGCTTCTTGCCATTGTCCTCGTTGCCCGTCGCGGCGAGATCGATGAAGCGCATATGATTTGCGTTGCTGCCCATGGCGGACTTGCGCTGTCTTTGTCTTTGGGCGTGGGCGCAGGATTTGCCGTGGCTATCTGGCTGGCCCTCATGCCATTCGAGGCTGCCATGGGCCATTGCCGGTTGCGCCTGCGCGCAGCCATTGCAGCCGCTGTCGTTTTGGCCGCCGCCATGGGCCTTCTGCAAATGGCGGATTTTTTGCCCGACGTATCTGCGCAAGGGATTGATGCCGCATTGGCTCTGGCAGGCTTTGCTTATGCGGGCGGGCTTGGGCTTGCCTTTCGCGATCAGCGCGAAGCGGCATGGAACGAGGCGCGCGCCCAAAGCGCACGGCATGACAGGCTTGCCTCGCTGATCGGCGACGTTGCTTTGCGTTTCACCCGCACCGGCGCGCTGGTGTCAGCAAGCGAGAATTGCCAGGAGAGGCTTGGCCTGCATTTGCGCGAGATCAGCGGGCGCGGATTTTTCGAGCGCACCCAGATTGCCGATCGTCCAGCCTTTCTCAAAGCCATGTCGGATGCTGCCACGGGCCAAAGAATCTCTCTTGTGCGCTTGCGTATTCATGCCGGCGATATTGAGAGCCCGCGCGGTCAATTTGCCGAACCGGTTTTTCGCTATATTGAATTGCGCGCAGCAGCTTCCGGGCAAGGAGATGCCGAAGTCATCGCTCTGGTGCGCGATGTGAGCGAATTGATCGAAGCGCAAGACATTGTTGCAGCCAACAAAGCAGCCAATCGCGCCGATCGCGACTGGAAGGATCGGTTGATCGCCAATGTCAGCCATGAGCTGCGCACGCCGCTCAATGCCATTATCGGCTTTTCGGAAGTTCTGAGCACACAGAATACGCCCCAAGATGAGATGCAGAAGCGCGAATATGCGCAGATCATCAATGCTTCAGGCCAGCACCTTCTGTCTGTCGTCAATTCCATTCTCGACATGTCGAAAATCGAGGCAGGTTCCTTTCAGATCCTGCCCGAATGTTTTGATCTGCAGGCGCTGATGAATGGTTGCTGCGACATTCTCCGCCTCAAGGCGCAGAAAGCCGAAGTCGAGATCATTCGCGATTTTGTTCTCTCTCAGACAGGCGAGATTGTCGCCGATCCGCGCGCCTGCCGCCAGATTCTGATCAATCTCCTGTCAAATGCGATCAAATTCACGCCCGAGGGTGGCTGTGTCGCATTGGCTCTGCGCAGCGAGGGCGATCATGTCACATTCTGTGTCACCGATACGGGGATCGGCATTTTCGATATTGATCTGCCACGCCTTGGCGACCCCTTCTTCCAGTCGCAATCGACCTATGATCGCGCGCATGATGGAACCGGGCTCGGCCTGTCGGTCGTCAAGGGTCTTGTTGCTCTGCATGGCGGTTCCATGTCGATTGAAAGCGCGCCGGGGCAGGGCACATGCGTCAGCGTGCGTCTGCCGCGCGATTGCCGCCAGGCACAGCCGAAAAGCACGGCGCATATCGACATTGTTTCGCGGCGTCCCGCCGCTCATCTCCACGATCTTTCGAGGGTGAAGAAAATTGCGTGAATCTGTCGCCAGATCCGATCAGGATTTCATCTTTGCCGCTCCGCGCAAGCCGGTGCGCGCACAGGCCCGCAAGCGCGAGCCGGGCTGGATCGCACATATGTTTGCCGCGATCCTGCGACATCCCGCACGCATATTGGGCGTCGTGCTCTTTGCCGGCGTTTTCACCGCCATAGCGATCAATGCGCTCTATATGCAAAGCTCGCCCCATCCCGCGCCGATCTTTTCAGGCCCCGTCGTGGCGCGCCCGGCAGCACCCCCCGCACCCGCTCCGCGCCCGGCCGATCTTGCAGCCGCAGCGCAGCGCAACCAGACGCCGCCAGTTGCTGCTGCACCCGCAGCTGTTGTTGCCCCACCTGTGCAGAGCGCTCCGCCGGCGCGCGAAACGGCTGCACCCAAGGGCGATGCCATTGGCGCTTTGCTCTCTGGCGGCATGGCACCCGCACCAGCCGCTGTCGACACAGGCGCGCGTGTGCTGGCGGCCCAAAAGGCTCTGGTCAAGCTCGGCTATGTTCTGAAAGCCGACGGCCTGATGGGCGGATCGACGCGCAAAGCTCTTGAAATGTTCGAACAGACGCGCAAGCTGCCGGTGACCGGCGAATTGAATGCGCGCACCTTGCGCGAACTTGCTGCCCAAAGCGGAATTGCCATTCCCTGATGCATTTGCGCGCCGACATTTTTGTAGCTGCTCTTCTGCGTCGGTGCGGGGTTGAGGGCGCTTATGCTGTTTTGCGTCGGCGTGGCGCAGCCGAGGCCGGCGCCATTTTCGTCAAGGTCGATCGGCTCGATGGACATGCGGCTGTTTATGGCCCGGCGCCGCAAAGCGAATTGGCTGAGCGTGTGGGCGTGGATCGGCTATGGATGCGGCTGCATGCGGCTGAATGGATCAATCCGGCTGAGGCCGAAGAGCGTATCGCGCGCGAGATGAAATTCGACCCAGATCTCTGGCTTGTCGAAGTCGAGGATACGAAAGGCCGCTGTTTTCTCGATCTTGCCGATCAGGCCTGACGCGCCAGAGTGTCTTCTGCCGCAACAAGCGGTCCGTGTGTGACATTCGATGCAGATCGCGCTGTGCCGGGTCGTGCTGTGCTGGGTCGCGCTTGGCTGTCTTGCATCGGCATATGCTGGCCCGCCTCGCGCCTCTTGCCGGTCATGGCATTCAGAATGCAGGCGGCAACATCCGGCGTCAGGCCTGTGGCCAGCTTTGTAAAGGCGGAAAGCCGCCCCGTAGCGCGTTCGATATTGGGATCTGCCGCAAGATAAATGCGCACGACCATATCGGCGGGCAGGCCGATGGCGCGCAGCGCAATGGCCAAAGGTTCGCCGCCGGTATCGGCGATGAAAGTGCGCGCCAGCGTTTCCTCGCAGCCGCAGGCCTGCGCCAAAGCTGAGGCCAGTTCTGCGGCATCGCCTTCGCGCGCAATGGCCTCAATCCGCCGCATGGCAGCCGAAGGTGCGCCGACAGGGGCCGGCGTCACATCTTTTGCATTGAGGCGCTGGCGCGTGCGCTCGATCATTATGTGGCGCTGGCGCGTGTCGGCGACGAGGAAAAGCGCCAAAGTCTCGACGCGATGGGGCAGGCGCGCAGCCAGAATTTGCGCCAGTTCCGCATCGGCATGCGCACGCAGGATGATCGCCGGTATAAGATCGGGGCCAAGCGGAACAGATTCATTGGCCGCAAGCTTGCGCAGAATTTCATTTTCGGGCCGCTGGCTGAGCAGCTCGATTGTGGCAGCATCGAGATCAGCGCGCCCGGCAATGGCAAGGGCGGCTTCGAGCGGACCCATAGCTGCGCCATTGCGCAGGCAGGGCGTCGACAGGCGGCGACATTCAGCCAGAAGCTTGAGCGCGCCCGCACCACCGCGCGAGGCCAGCAGATCGAGGAGATCGATAGGCGCATTGGGGTGATGGCACAAAGCATCTGCAGCATGATCGATTTCATCGCGTGCCGCCTGGCCGATGAGTCGATGCGCAATTTCGCCGAATTGTTTGATTTCATCGCGCGAATGCGACGGTCTCATGACGAAAAAATCGGTCAGGGCGCGCAGAAGGATCGGCCGCGTAGCGGCGGCATCCTCGCTCAAGCCTCGTGCGGCAAGATGCTGGAGCGCATCGGTCGTAGAATTCTGGGCGAAAGGACGCATCGCGGACACACTCGAAAACTGCTTGGAGTTTAGCGGTATTTTGTTGACACTGTGTTAACCTTGGAAAACTCTAAATCGATATATGCAGTGAGTGATTTGCAGTCAGTGATTTGCGTTCCAGTCCGGGTTTGGCGTTGTCGCGACCTTTGGAGAAGCAGATGTCCAAAATAGTGCCGTTCCGCAAGGATGAGCGCCGACGCCGAAAACGGCGCGAGGCAGAGACCGCTTTCGAATTGCTGTTTTTCACTGGCGTCCGTTACATGCGCCATGAAGATGACAATCAGACCGCCGATGCCACGCGCCCGGTGCGTCCCACCAAGCCGACGCGTCGGCGCGCCTGACGCGACCTGTCAGTGCTCACAGGTGAATGCGGCAAGATTGCGCCGCGCCTGTTCCATGAGATTTGCCCGCTCTGCCAATGTACGGATGAGAACAAAACCTTGCGGCGCGGGGGACGTGAGCCGCATGTCCTGCGGCGGCTCTTCGCCAATGTCATTGCTCTCCATGTCTTCGATTTGTGCACGCGTGGCCAGCCACAGATCGATGCGCCCGCGCAGTGCGGAGCGATCCGACATGGCATAAAACACCTCGCCGCTATTCGTGTGGAATGAAAACAGCATCAGAAAATCTGCACCGACCTGACCGCGCAGGCGTAATGGTCCGGCGGAAAGATCGTAACGGCAGACAGCCAATATTGTGGCTGGATCTTCAAAGGGCAGGAGATCGTCCGGCGCTGTTGCCATGACGAGCTTTTTCTCGGTTGTTTTGGTCGCGATGCGTGCATAGGCATTGTCCTGCGCCAATCGCGGTATCAGCAGAATGGAAAACAGATGGACATTGCCTGCAATGACAAGCACGGCCAGTCCGAAAACACTCAGGCGCATCAATGCTGGCATCAGGCTTTTGATGCTCATCGGCAGCGCTCCGCCATCACTTGCGGCAGATCTGTCTCCTTCAGCGTGGCTGCATTGAGCGCGCGTGGCGTGTCATAGAGGCGCAGCAGGAGGATGAAATCCTCCTCTGCCGCCAGCGGCAACCAATTGCCCGGCCGCGCCTGTTGCGCCAATACGATGCTAAAGCCACCGCCAAAATCGCGCACAAGTTCGGAGGAAGTAAAACCGCGACGATTTTCCTGCCTGTGCGAGCGCCCGCCATCGGCACCAAGAACGGAGATGGTCCAAGCGCGCGCCTGCGGCACGGGCCCGGCGATGCGATAATCGCACGCCGGCGTCAAACGCCGTCCCGCGCTGTCGCGCATGGCAACAAAGGCAAGACCTTCTGCTGCCCCCATCGGTGCCAGACCGTTTCTGGCGACAAAGGCACGCATGTAAGGATCGTTCAGGCTGGCGGGTGCTTGCGGCTGGGCGCGCCAGGCGCCGAAATCGACGCGTTCGAATGTAAAGCCTGTCGTCATGGCTGCCCATGTCAGCCCCAGGCCAAGGCCTGTGCCGAGCACAGCAATGGCGCCGATTTTCAGGACCTGTTTCATGTCCAAGGGCATCTCATTCCATCACGGGTGCAGGGGCATCTTGCTGCGCAGCCGCCAGACCCGGTGCATGCAGGCGCGCCATGCCGGCGCGTGCGAAAAGATTTTCCAGCTCCAGAATCGCCTCGCTGGTGCGACGCGAAAGAATGGAAGGGCGCAAAGCTGCACTGCGATCTTCCTTTAGCCGATCCATGGCCAGTGCTTGTGCGGGGCCGCTCAGCCCATATGGATTCTTCAATTCAACACCTTGATGCGCGACCGACATGATCGCCTGCCAGGTGCGCGCTGGCAGCGAGCCGCCGGTCATATTGTTCATCGAGCTTGAATCATCATTGCCAAACCAGACCGAGCCGACAAAATTGCCGGTATAGCCATCGAACCATGCATCCCGATAAGCATTGGTCGTGCCGGTTTTTCCAGCTGCAATCACGCCCGGCAATTGCGCTGCGCGCGCTGTTCCGGCGCTGACGACTTCTTTCATCATCAGATTCATGTCGGCGATTTTATCGGCCGGAAAAATCCGCTCCGGTTGCGGCCCGTCGCGATCGCGACGATAGATGATCCGGCCTTGCGAATTGCGCACTTCGAGTGCTGCATGCGGCACGGCGCGATAGCCGCCATTGGCGAAAACCGCATAGACGGCGGCCATATCGATCATTTTCACATCGCCTGCGCCCAGCGGCAGCGAGACCGTATCGGTGAGCGGCGTCGTAACGCCCATGGCTTTGGCTGTTTCGAGAATTTTCATGCGGCCCAATTTGGCGAAATTCCACTGATGGGCGTCGCGGCCCTGCCAATGAGCCTGGCCGATCTGCACCGAGAGGCGGACCGCTGCCGTGTTCAGGGATTTCTGCAAGGCAACGATCATCGGCATCTGGCCAGCCGATGCGCCGCCGTAATTCTGCGGGCACCAATTGCCGAGGCAAATGCCCGATGCATCGACAATGGTCGAGGGTTTAAACTTGTCCGTCATCAATGCGGCCAGATAGACGATCGGCTTGAAGGATGAGCCGGGCTGTCGCACGGCATCGGTCGCGCGATTGAACTGGCTTGCGCCATAATCGCGACCGCCCACAACGGCGCGCACGAGCCCGTTGGGCTCCATCACAATGGCAGCGCCCTGAGTGGCGCGGAATTGTTTTCCATGCAGGCGCAAAGCATCTTCCACTGTGCGTTCCGCATGGCGTTGCAGGCCCGTGTCGAGCCCCGTGCGCACGGTGAGTACACGGTCATGGCCGAGCTTGCCTTGGGCTGCCAGTCGCATGATCTCGTCATAGGCGTAATCGAGATACCAATCTGGCG
>CANHAW010000065.1 GCA_947458675.1 Beijerinckiaceae bacterium | reverse complement strand
CCTCGTCCTTGCCGGAGCGCCGCTCGATACGCAGGCAGCCCCTTCTCAAATTACGCAATCTCTGGCCGTTGTGCCCCCGGTCATGCTGGCGCAAATGCTGCGCGCGGGCGGCGGGCGTCTTCTGGGCAAGCTCGCTTTGTCGATCTGGGGCAGCCGGTTCAACCATCCATTCGATGCGCATGAAGCCCTGCAGAGCAAAGCCTGCGCCGCGCTCATCGCGCGCGCCAATGAATGGCATGCCTGGGCGGTCGATCTGCCGGGCGTCTATTTCCTCCAGTCCTGCGAATGGGTTTTTCGGGAAAATCGTCTTGCTGCCGGCAGTTTTCCGGTTCTGGGCCGGGCCTGCGGCCTGAGCGACATTCGCGCGCCCGCCTTCCTCCTTTGTGCGGCGGAGGATGAAATCATCCCGCCGCCACAGACGCTTGCTCTTCAGAAATATTCGGCGGGGCCAGTCGATTGCTGCCTTGTGCCGGGACGGCATTTGGCGCTTTTTCTGGGCCAGCGGTCGCTGGCGACCGGATGGCACCAGGCGGCGGCCTGGCTGGCCAAGACCCTGAGCGCCGACGCTCCGCAGGGAAGCGCTTCCCGCTCGGCGAAGCTTTCTGATATAAAGCCAGCAGATTGGGCCTCCGCAAGGCAATGATCACGGTTTCTTGATCTGCGCTGGCCGCACAGGGTCAGGTCGCGGCTTCCGCATGGTGCGGGCAGGCGCGTATTCTACGAACTGAAGCCGTCTTTCCATGACGCGGCACGGAATTCTTTATGAGTGAAACGTCCGTCGGGGGGATAGGGACCGCAGCAGCGCGCAATGACGTGCTGAAATCCTTCGGCCGTTTTGCCGGAGGCTTTTGGCGTGGACCGACCGCGCGCGTTGCGTTCTGGCTGACCTTCGGTCTGGCCGCCTGTCTTTTCTTCAAGCTTCTTGTCGATCTCGGCCTCAACAAGTGGAACCGCTGGTTCTTCGATGCGCTGGAGCGCCGCGATACCGGCAATGCGGCTCTTGCTGCTTTTGCTTTTCCCATTCTCTGCCTCTGCGTTGCCGCCG
The DNA here is from genome assembly GCA_947458675.1 of Beijerinckiaceae bacterium. Lineage (GTDB taxonomy): Bacteria > Pseudomonadota > Alphaproteobacteria > Rhizobiales > Beijerinckiaceae > Terripilifer. The sequence goes on along the minus strand of CANHAW010000065.1, from coordinate 7,608 downwards.
TCGGCGTGGGCATCGTGCGCTATCGCGAGACGTTTCAGGTTCGCTGGCGCGAATGGTGTACGGCGCAATTGCTCGACCGCTGGCTGGGCCGTCAGCGTTTTTACAGGATGCGCGTGTCCCAGCGCGGCATGGCCAATCCGGAATACCGCATCTCCGACGATGTGCGCATGGCAACCGAGCCTCTGGCCGATTTCGCCATTGGCCTGTTCACGGCGGTTCTGACGGCCTCCACTTTCGTGGTCATCCTCTGGAAAGTCGGCGGCGGCCTTGATGTGACGATTGGCGATACGCCGCTTCACATTCCCGCCTTTATGGTGATCGGCGCGATTGTCTATGGCGTGATCGTTTCTGCCGCCATGCCGATTATCGGCGGGCAATTGTCGGGCGCGGCGGCGGCGAAAAACGAGGCCGAGGCCAAGTTTCGCTTCGAAATGATCAAGATGCGGGAAAATGCCGAAGCCATTGTGCTGACGCAGGGCGAAGGCCATGCGCGCCAGAAACTCGGGCAGACCTATACCGCGCTGGCGCTGTCCTGGATGCGCGTCGTCCAATTGCATGCGCGCATTACTTGGCTCACCAATGGCAATAGCGCCATGGTTCCGGTTTTCCCGCTGGTTCTGGCGGCGCCCAAATATCTCGCCGGTGAATTGTCCCTTGGCGAAGTGATGCAGCTGGCCTCGGCTTTCGTGCAGGTGCAGATCGCCATCGCCTGGCTTGTCGACAATTACAGCCGTCTTGCCGAATGGTTTGCCTCGGCCAAGCGTATAGTCGAATTGATCGATGCGCTCGACCGCAGCGAAGGCAATGAAATGGAAGGCGTGCCGCTGATCTCGCGCCCGCCCAATGAGGATGCCGCCGTTGCGCTGGAAGGATTGCGCCTGACGCGGCCGACCGGCGAAGTTGTCATCGCCCGCGCGGAGGCACGGTTTGTGCCGGGTGATCGTGTGTGTGTGAGCGGTGCGGCAGGCGTCGGCAAATCCATTCTCCTGCGCGCTATTGCCGGTCTGTGGTTATGGGGTGACGGGCGCATTTGCGTGCCGGCAAGCCGACCGACGGCCTATGTCGCGGCCAATCCGATCCTGCAATCGGGACGTTTGAGCGAGGTTCTTTCCTTCCCCGACGGGCTTGATGCCCATTCGACGCTCCATTGCCTGCGGGCGCTTGAGATCTGCGGAGCGCCCCATCTCGCCGAGCGTCTTGATGCCGTCGATAATTGGGAGCAGGTTCTCTCCGCCAGCGAGAAGCAGCGCGTCGCACTTGCCCGCCTGATCGTCACGCAGCCCCATCTCGTTTTGCTCGAAGATGCGCTATCATGTTTCGGTGCAGCCGAGCAGATTGCCTTGTTCGACCTGCTCGCGACACATTTGCCGCGTTCTATCTTGATCACATCGGGCGGTGCCGCTGGCCTGGCCGATCTCCATTCGCGCCGTTTCGTTCTGGAAAGGAACGAGGCGGGCGAAGTCCATCTCATCGAGCCGGGTGCAGACCTGAATGGCGCGCGTGAGAATTTGTCTGTCTCAGGGGTTTATAAATGACTGAAGCTGAAGGGCGGAAACTGCATTTCTGGGATGCCGTTTGGGATTTGCGGGTGGAGCAATGCCCCTGCGACGTGCATTTCTGCGATTGGCTCGAAAAGGAAAAGATCCGCGATGCGTCGATCTTCCATTTCGGCACGGGCAGCCATCATATTGTCGGCATCCGCACGGCAGAAAATGGCAGCAATAATTGCGTCCTCGGCATTACGGCGAGCCCCGGCGAGTATGATTCATTCGTCAAACTGGCGATCGATCGTCCCGACGTGGAAAAGACCTACAAGGTTTTCTTCGGCGATATTTATCAGCTCGAAGATCGCCTGCTGCCGCCGTTCGACGTCGTCACTCTCTTCCACCTTTGCGAGTTCCGCAATGAGCGCAACGATCTTTACGGCGCGCTGACCGACCGTCAGGTGACGGATATGCTGACCCACAAAGTGCGTTCGGGCGGTTATATTCTCTTCTATACGAAGTCTTTCGCCTTCGACACGGCCGAGAGCACCGTCATCGCCCATTGGGAAAAAGAAGAGAAAGTCGAGAAGGTCGGCATGTACGAAACCCTTCTCGTCTATCGCAAGAAATAAGCAGCCTGAAGCGGCAAAGCTGATCTTGATCAATGGCGCGCCTGCCAAGGGCGCGCCATTATCATTTCATGGACCGTGAAACGGATCGCAGTCGCCTGATTAATCGCATGCTGATCGGCACGGCTTTGCTGTCGCTTGCAGCGGGCCTGTTTCTGATGATTTCGGGGCATAATGGTGCGGCGCAATGGGTCTGGAGCGCCGGCACTTTTCCGGTGACGCTGGCGTTGGCTTTTGCCATTTTGCGCGGGCTTGCCGGCGGACGCGTCGGTCTCGACATGATCGCGCTTGCTTCGATGAGCGCTGCAATCTGGCTCGGCGAAGCTTTGGCTGCCAATGTCGTTGCCATCATGTATGCGGGCGGAACGGCGCTTGAAGATCATGCGATTGCGCGCGCCGAGCGCGATCTCTCAGGCCTGATTGAACGCGCACCCCGCATCGCCCATGTGTGGCGCGCGGATCATCTTGAGGATGTTCCTGTCAATGCCGTGCAGCCCGGCGACCGGCTTGTCATCCGCGCCGGTGAAATCATTCCCGTCGACGGCTTTGTCGAAGATGGCTCTGCAACACTGGATGAATCCGCCCTGACGGGCGAGCCGTTGCCAGTTGTTCGAACAAGCACTGAGGCCGTGCGCAGCGGCGTGGTGAATGCTGGCGAAACATTCCACATGCGCGCCTCGGCCAGTGCTGGCGAAAGCACTTACTCCGGTATTTTGCGGCTTGTTACGGCAGCGCAGACAGCGCGCGCGCCTTTCATCCGGCTGGCCGATCGCTTTGCGCTTTTGTTGCTGCCGGTGTCGCTGGCGCTTGCAGGCGCGGCCTGGTTTTTTTCTGGCGATCCGGTTCGCGGTCTTGCCGTTCTCGTTGCTGCAACGCCCTGTCCTTTGATTTTGGCGGCGCCTGTTGCCTTTATTTCCGGCGTGTCGCGCGCCGCACGTCTGGGCATTTTGGTGAAGGGTGGCGGCCCGCTCGAGGCTTTGGCCCAGGTGCGCACTGTGATTTTCGACAAGACCGGCACGCTGACAATCGGTGGCGCGCGGTTGATCGCCATCGAGCCTGCCGAGGGCGTCGATCCGCAGCTTGTGTTGCAGCTCGCAGCCTCGCTGGAACAGGCCTCCCATCATGTCGTGGCTGCCGCCATTGTTGCTGCGGCGCGCTCGCGCGACTTGCAGCTTCATCTGCCCGAAAATGTGCGCGAGGCGATGGGATCTGGACTGGAGGGAACGGTCGATGGCCGTCGTTTGCGCGTCGGTTCCCATGATTATGTTTTCGGCGCGCGCCAGCCCGATGCCTGGAGCCAGCGCGTTCTGCGTCGCGCATCCTGGCGTTCGGCGCTTTCGGTTTTTCTCGCCATTGATGGCAAGCCCTTCGGGGCTTTGCTGATGGGCGATGAATTGCGCCGCGAAACGCCGCGCGCTGTGCAACGGCTGCGGCGCAATGGTGTAGTGCGCATTCTGATGGTGACGGGCGACCGCGCCGATGCAGCGCAGACCATCGGCGCTGCATTGGATCTCGATAGTGTTCTTGCCGATCGCGTGCCCTCCGACAAAGTGGATGCCGTGGCCGCCGAGCAGAAGATCGCGCCTGTTCTCATGGTGGGTGACGGCATCAACGATGCACCGGCACTGGCGGCGGCGAGCGTCGGCATGGCGATGGGTGCGCGGGGTGCCAGCGCATCCTCGCAGGCAGCCGATGTGGTTTTGCTCGTCGATCGGCTTGATCGTGTCGCCGATGCGCTTGTGATTGCACGACGCACGCGCGCCATTGCCATGCAGAGCATTGTCGCCGGAATGGTTCTGTCGGCTATTGCAATGGTTGCGGCGGCCTTTGGCTATGTGTCGCCGGTCGAGGGTGCGCTGATCCAGGAAGGGATCGATGTCGCTGTCATTTTGAATGCGCTGCGGGCGCTTGGGGCAGGGCGTCAGCAACCTTTATCGCAGGCTACGCAGGCAGGTGGTCTGGCGCGATTGCGCAGCGAGCATGAACGCATCGAGCGCGGGTCGCTCGACCGCTTGCGCGACATTGCCGATGCGCTCGATGCAGCTGACAGCGATCGCGGCACTGCTTTGATCGGGGAGGCCGACCAAATCGTGCGCGAGGCGATTGTTCGCCATGAAATGGCCGATGAGCATGAAATCTTCCCCGGTCTGCGCGGCCAGTCTGCGGCCCTGAGCGCCATGAGCCGGGCGCATCGCGAAATTCTCCATTTGGCCCGCCTGCTGGGAAAATTGGCGGCGGAGGCGGGCGCGGGCGGCGCGGATGCCTATCTTTTGCGCGATGCCCAGCGCGTCATTGAGGCGATTGAAGCGCTGGTGCGCATGCATAATGCGCAGGAGGAAGATATTTATGAGGGGGACGGGGGCGGCTGAAGGCACATTTCCTGTCTCAAACCCCTGTGATCGTGCTTGTGGAGCGATGGTCTTTCGATCCACAATCGGACACGGCAAGCCGTCGGCAGAGCGGCATCAGGGAGAAACAAATGGTCAGATTTTCTTGGATCCTGGCAGGCCTCGCATCGGCCTGTATCATTGGCGGCCCGGCTCGGGCGGATGTGCCGGGCGCGGATTATTTCAAGGGCAAGACTGTCACCTATATTGTCGCGACGGCTCCCGGTGGCGGCTATGACACCTATGGTCGTCTCGTTGCCGAATATATGCAGAAAGTTCTTCCGGGCTCGACCTTCGTCGTGCGCAACATGCCGGGCGCAGGCCATCTCATCGGCACCAATGCGCTTTATGCCTCCAAGCCCGACGGGCTCACCATCGGCACTTTCAATACCGGGCTGATCTATACGCAGATTGCCAAACATGAAGGTGTGAAATTCGATCTGACGAAAATGTCCTGGATCGGCAAGGCTGCAACCGATCCGCGCGTGATCGTTGTCGCCGCCCAGTCGCCGCTGAAAAGCTGGGCCGATATTGCATCTTCGAAAGAGCAATTGAAATTTGCGACGTCGGGTCCGGGCGGTGCGAATTTCGTGGAAGTTCTGGCTTTGACGGCAACGGCGAAACTGCCGATCCGGATGATGCCGGGCTATAATGGCACTGAAGACCAGCTCGCCATGCGCCGCGGCGAGATCGATGGCACGATCGGTTCGCGCTCGTCCTTCGATCAATTTGTGAAAAACGGCTATGCCCGCTTCATCGCGCAATTTGGCGGCAGCGAGAAGGATATTCCCCAGCTCGCCGATCTCGTCACGCAGCCCGATGCTTTGCGTCTGGTCAAGCTGATCACCACACAAGGTGATATTGCGCGCCTCACCGCTGGCCCGCCCGGCATTGCCGAAGTGCCCTTGCGTGCCTTGCGCGAAGCCTATCGCGCAGCGCTGAGCGACAAGGATTTCGAGGCGCGGGCGGAAAAGCTCGAAAAGCCGGTTGAGGCTCTTTATGGCGAGGAAGTTGCCAAGCGTGTCAGCGAGGCGCTCAACCAGACGCCTGAAGTGACGAACCTGCTCGTCGAAGGCTTCAAAAAGGCCAAGTAAAAATCAATCGCCCTGCATGTGCACGTGCGGATGTTCGTGCACATGCGGATGGCGATGCAAAACGGCGGGCTCAAGTTTTCCCCCACGCATGAGCAAAGCACGCGTGGCCAGCCGGTCGAGCACCGGCCTGTCATGCGAAACGATGATCATGGCAATCTTGAGCGCGCTCAAAATCTCGACCAATTTTTCGACATGATGCGCATCGAGCGAATTGGTCGGCTCATCCAGCAATAAAATCTCGGGATCCATGGCCAGAATGGCGGCAAGGCAGACGAGCCTTTTCTCGCCGCCCGACAATTTACGCGTCACGCGCGAGGCCAGATGCGCCATGCCGAGCCGGTCAAGCGTCGCGCGCGCTTTGTCCATCGCCTCTTCGTCCGACAGACCCTTGTTCAGCGGCCCGAAGGCGACATCCTCGACCACGGTCGGGCAGAATAATTGATCGTCCGCATCCTGAAAAAGATAGGCGGCGCGCAGGCGCAGATCGCGGAAATCCTCTTCGTTGGTGCGCAGGCGACCGAAGGCCTCGATCCCTCCGGCAGAGATTTTCTGCAGCCCGACCAGGGCGCGCAGAAAAGTCGTCTTGCCGGCGCCATTGGCGCCCACAATGGCCAGTCGCTCGCCGGCATCGAGTGTCATCGAAAGGCCGTCAATGACGCGCGCACCATCCCTGTCGATGCGAATGTCGGTGAGTTCGATCAGCCCTGTCATGCGAAACGGTCCAGAATGAGAATGGCAGTGACAAGCAGCGCCAGCAGGCCAAAGACAATAAGATCGATGCTTTGCAGCGACCGCGTGGCCCGCAGAGGAAAGCGTCCCGAAAAGCCGCGGCAGCGCATGCTTTCCTCGACCCGCTCGGCGCGCTCTGTCGCTCGCACCAGCAACATTCCGGCGAAATGGCCATAGGTGCGCAAAGTATGCAGATCGAGACGCGGGGAGAAGCCGCGCGCGCGCATGGCATCCCAAAGGCGCGTTGCTTCCTCGCGGAAAAGCGAATGATAGCGAACAAGGAAAAGCAGGAGATGGACAAGCCGCGCCGGAGCGCCGAGCCCCGACAATCCACGCCCCAGCCGCACAGGCTCAAGTGTCGCCAGCAGCGCCATTGTCGCGATGACGCAGGCATTCACCTTCAAGGCAATGGCGATGGCGCGGGCAAGCCCTGTATCCGAAATCGAAAAGGGGCCGATGCTGGCAAGACTGCGGCCATCCATGGTCAGCGGCAGAAGGATCAGGAGGACCAGCATGAAACTTTCAACATGCAGCAAACGCCGCAACAGATCGCGAAAGCTGATATCGGCAAACGTGGTGAGTGCGAGCGCGCTGGCCAGCATGGCGATCTGCGCGGCCTGTCCGTGCATCGAGACGGCAGCGAGAACAAAGCCACAGGCCAGAACAATACGAATGCGCGGATCGAGCCGCTCGATGGGAGATTTTGCGCTGTCTGTGGCAGATGCAGCGCTCATGATTTGCGCCTGCGCGCGGAGGCCCAGAGCGCAATGCCGGCCAAACCGATGATCATGCCAATGCCGCCCATGACATCGTTGAAGCGGATGCGCGCCTCGGCTTTTTCCTGCGCTTCGATCAAGGGCCGCAATTGTCGCGCCACAGCCGCATCGACCGCGCGTTCGATTTCAGCGACCGAGAGGCGCGTGGCATTTGTCTCATCCTCGTCTTCGTCGCTGGCTGGAGCGAAGCGATTTTTGTCGATGAGGCTCGTGGCCACATGGCCATCGCCGGTATTGGCGGTCAGCCGATAGGTTTGGACGCCGTCGCTCTTCCAGGCGAAAGCACCTTTCGCATCCGTCTGGATCCTGGCGATTTCCTTGCCGCTTTGATCGGCAATGACGATTTCTGCATCTTGTGCGCGGCCGGCGCCGACGAAAAAAGCATAGCCCGAGATGGTCTCGTTTTCGAGCGTGGCGAAGAGTTTCAGGCGGTGCGCTGCAGCAGGCGAAAGGCTTGCCGCGCAGAACAGGCAACAGATCAGAAATGGTCTCACCATCCTCATGCTGCT
>CANHAW010000064.1 GCA_947458675.1 Beijerinckiaceae bacterium | reverse complement strand
GTCATGGGGTGCCGCCACCGGTTCAACATATAAAGATATCTTTATACGGTAATAGCCGGTCGCGCAACGCCCTGCGCCGCCTGAGGCTGAGTGCGCGCGACCCCCACCCCTAGCCCCTCCCCGCAAGGGGGAGGGGGATCGGAGACGCGCGCCTTCCCCTCCCCCTTGCGGGGAGGGCGACTCGCCGAAGGCGAGCGGGGTGGGGGTCATGAGGCCTTTCCTCCTCACGTGAGGAGCGCAGCGACGAAGCAATGATCAGGGGCAAGGCGTTTTTCTTGCTTTTTCCTTGCTGAAACAGGCGGCAATTCAACCCTTCGTTAATGTTAACCCTTCCTAATGGGCGCTGCGGCGAGACTGTCCCGAAATGACTCGCTTTCTCATTGACGGCCCATAATATCCCATGCTATCCCAAATCATCCCGTTCGGAGTTCCTGTTGCCCCCGTGTTCTCCCGGCGCCCGTCAGGCGCCGTGAAAATCGTGTGCAGCCTCTTCGGGCAGGGTCTGCGTTTCGTGTTGGACAGGCGTTTTGGACCGTTTCGTTTCGCACTTCACCAACCGGCTCGATGCGAAGGGCCGCGTTTCGATACCGGCCACGTTTCGAGCGGTGCTGGCGCGCGACGGATTCGAAGGTCTCTACGTCCATCCCTCGCTCGATGCGCAGGCGGTCGATTGCGGTGGCCACGCGCTGCTGAAGGAGATCGACGGGCTGTTGAACAGGCTCTCGCCCTATTCGGAGGAGCGCGACCTGTTTTCCACGGCCCTGCTGGGGACGAGCGAAATCCTCAAGGTCGATACGGAAGGCCGTGTCGTCCTGACGGAAAGCGTGAAGGCTTACGCGGGCATTTCTTCGGAAGTGACCTTTGTGGGTCAGGGTCACAAGTTTCAAATCTGGGAGCCGAGCCGCTTCCGTGCGCATCTGGACGAGGCCAGAAACCGGGTGCGCGAATTGCGGAAAGAGCTCAGCAACCGGACCGCGGCTGCGGACTAGCCGCGACCTCGAGGAGCACGGGAATGGAGCAGGGCCGCGGCATTGAGTTGTCTCAAGCCGCAGGCGGACCGGCCCGGCACATTCCCGTGCTCCTGAGCGAGGTCATCAGCGCCCTGCATCTGCGCGCGGGCGGCCTTTATCTGGATGGAACATTTGGCGCCGGCGGCTACACGCAGGCCATTCTGGCTGTGCCCGACACGCGCGTGCTGGCCTTCGATCGCGATCCCGATGCCATTGCAGCGGGGCAGGAGCTTGTCGCCAAATATGATGGCCGCCTCATGCTCGAACATGCGCAATTCTCGACCTGTGTCGAGGTTGCGGCGCGGCGCGGTCTGTCCGGCTTCGATGGCGCGACTTTCGACATTGGCGTGTCGTCGATGCAGCTCGATCAGGCGGCGCGCGGCTTTTCCTTCCGTTTTGAGGGCCCGCTCGACATGCGCATGAGCCAGAGCGGGCGCAGCGCGGCTGACATCGTCAATACGGCGTCGGAAGAAGAGATTGCCGATATTCTTTATCATTATGGCGAGGAGCGCGCCTCGCGCCGCATTGCGCGCGCCATTGTGCATGATCGCGAGATCAAGCCCTATGAGACGACGCGCGAACTGGCCGAACTCATCGGGCGCATCATTCCGGGCAAGCCCGGCGATATTCATCCCGCCACGCGTTCCTTCCAGGGCTTGCGCATTGCCGTCAATGACGAGCTTGGCGAACTTGTGCAGGCGCTGGCGGGTGCGGAGGCTTTGCTGAAACCCGACGGTCAACTTGCCGTGGTCAGCTTTCATTCGCTGGAAGACCGCATCGTGAAACAGTTTTTTGCCCTGCGCTCGGGCCGCGGTCAGGCCCGTTCGCGGTTGCTGCCGGGCGAGCCCGTGCCGCCGCCCAGCACATTCATGCTCGAAGGCAAGCAGCCTGTTGTGGCAAGCGACGAAGAGACGAAAGCCAATCCCCGCGCGCGTTCGGCGCGTCTGCGTGCGGGTCGGCGCACGGATGTGGCGCCTCTTGGGCTCGATCCCGCATTGCTTGCACTTGCCAGCCTGCCCGTACATTCGGCGAAGGGACGATAGACATGTTTCGTTTTCTCAATGTCCTCGCTGTTGCTGCTCTCGTCGGTTCGGCGCTTTATGCCTATACGATCAAATATGAGACGATCCTGTTTTCCGAGCAGATCGTGAAAGTACAGCATGAAATCCAGCGCGAGCAGGACAAGATCGGCATGTTGCGTGCCGAATGGGCCTATTTGACGCGTCCGGAGCGGTTGCAGACCTTGTCAGAAAAACATCTCGACATGCAGCAGGTCGCCCGAGACCAGATTCTTGTCAGCGCCGCCGATCTTCCCGATCGGACGCCGAAGGTCGATACGATCGGGCGCAAGCTTGAAATGCTTGGCCTCTCCGAGCCCACAAATACGCCGCGCGACACGAAACCCTCGGCGCGTGTTGCCACGCCCGCGGCTGCAAATGCCACGACATCTGCCACGAGGTCACGATGAGACCCTTCGATCCGGATGATCGTCATCCTGGCCCCTATATACGCAATGTTGAGCCGCCGGTTGAAATGCCGCGCGGCAATCGCTTCATGCGTCTCATCTCCAATCTCATGCGCACGCGCATTGACAAGAGCACGCATCGTATCCGCCTCGTCATGTTCGGTTTCGTTGCGCTTTATGCGGTGATTGGCGGCAAGCTCATCTGGCTTGGCATGAAGCCCGATACGCAAAGTCTGCGTCGCGCTGCCAGCGAAGCTGCTTCCAACGCGCGTCCCGATATTGTCGATCGCAATGGCGATATTCTGGCAGCGGATGTGAAAACCGTTTCAATCTTCGCCGAGCCCCGTCGCATCATCGACAAGGATGAGGCAGTCGAATTGCTGACAGCAGTTCTGCCGGGGCTGAATGCCAATGATCTGCGCGAACGCCTGGGCTCGCGCCGCGGCTTTGTCTGGATCAAGCGCGCTGTTACCCCGACTGAGCGCCAGGAAGTTTTCCGCCTCGGCCTGCCGGGCATCGGCTTCCTGCCGGAAAACAAGCGCGTCTATCCCAATGGGGCGGTCGCTGCCCATGCGCTGGGCTTCACCAATGTCGACAATGTCGGCATTGCCGGCATTGAAAAATATATCGACAATCAGGGCCTCGGCGATCTCAATCGCGCCGGGTTCCAGATGACGGCAGCCGATCTCAAGCCGGTGCAAATGTCGATCGATCTGCGCGTGACACATGCTTTGCGCGACGAGCTTGCCAAGGGCATTGAGCGTTACAAGGCCAAGGCGGGCGCTGCCGCCATTATGGATGTCAATACGGGCGAAGTGATCGCGCTTGCCTCGCTGCCCGATTACGATCCCAATAATCCCGTTGATGCGCTCGATCCCAATCGTATCAACCGCATGCATGTCGGCACTTATGAAATGGGCTCGACCTTCAAGGCTTTGACGCTCGCCATGGCGATTGATTCCGGCAAGGTTGGCCTGCGCAGCACAGTCGATGCGCGCGGCGCCATTCGCTACGGCCGCCATAAAATCGGCGATTACAAGCCGCAAAACCGCATCCTCACCGTGCCGGAAGTCTTCACCTATTCGTCCAATATCGCAACGGCCAAGCTGGCCATGATGGTGGGCGTCGACGGCCATAAAAATTTCCTGCGCAAAATGGGCCAGCTCGACCGCATGCGCACCGAAATGCCCGAGAGCGCCGAGCCGCAGGTCCCCAAGCGCTGGGGAGAATTGAACACAATGACGATTGCCTTCGGCCACGGCCTCGCTGTTGCCCCATTGCAGTCCATGATGGCGGTCGCGGCTTTGTCGAACGGGGGCTATCTGGTCACGCCCACTTTCCTCAAGCGCAGCGAAGAGGATGCCAAAAGGGACGCGCCGCGCGTGATCAAGCAGGAAACCAGCGAAGCCATGCGCTATCTCATGCGCCTCAATGCCGAGACCGGTTCGGCCAAGAACATTGACGTGCGCGGCTATTATGCCGGCGGCAAGACGGGCACGGCGAATAAAGTCGTCAATGGACGCTATTCGCAAGACCGCGTGCTCACGACCTTTACGGCGATCTGGCCAACCGACAGGCCCAGATATCTTTTCCTGACCGTCATGGATGAGCCGCAGGGGACACCCGAGACGCATGGCTATCGCACGGCGGCGTGGAATTCGGGCGCCGTCACCGGGCGGCTTATCGAGCGCACGGGGCCGCTGCTTGGCGGGCCGCCGCGCCTGGCTTTGCCCCAGCAACCTTTCCCGGCCATCGCGCGCCTTGGCCTCGGCCAGAAAGCTGACGGGAGCCTGATGCATTGATCGCACTTGCCGACATTGCACAAAGTCTTGGTGTTGCGCGCCCTGCCGCCGACATGCCGCTTTTCGGCGTGAGTGCGGACAGTCGCGCCATTGCGCCGGGTTTTGTCTTTGTCGCCATTCCCGGCACGCGCGCCGATGGAATGGATTATGCTGCGGCCGCCATTGCCAAGGGCGCAACATTGATCGTTGGCGAGCGTGCGCCCCAGGATTCTCTTTCGCCCGCTGCTTTCCTGCAAGTGGCAGATGCGCGCGCGGCTTTGTCGAAAATGGCAGCCCTGTTTTATCCGCGTCAGCCGGCCACCATTGCCGCCGTGACGGGCACGAGCGGCAAAACATCGGTTGCAGCCTTTACGCGGCAGATCTGGGCGGCGCTCGGATATCAGGCTGCAGCGCTCGGCACGACCGGCGTGATTAAGCCATCGGGGGCTGTCTCTGCTTCGCTCACCACGCCAGATCCCGTCAATCTTCATCGCATGCTGGATGAGCTGGCTGGTGAGGGCGTGGATCATCTGGCGATGGAGGCCTCCTCCCACGGGCTCGATCAGCGCCGTCTCGATGGCGTTCGCCTTGCGGTTGCGGGCTTCACCAATCTGTCGCGCGACCATCTCGATTATCATCCGACGATGGAGGCTTATCTCGCCGCGAAATTGCGCCTTTTCGACGCTTTGCTCGAAGCAGGCAGGCCAGCGGTTCTCAATGCCGATTGCGATGTGGCCGAAAAAGTCGCCAATGCCATTGCCGCGCGCAGCCAGAATCTTTTCACAATCGGTCGCAAGGGCGAATTCATTCGCCTGCTCGATGTGACGGCGCAGGGCGATGCACAGAGCATCCGCCTTTCGCATGAGGGGCGCATCTATGATCTGCACCTGCCGCTGGCAGGCGATTTCATGGTCAGCAATGCTTTGGTTGCAGCCGCCATGTGCATCGCCACCGGCTCGGATGCAGAGGCCGTTTTCGCCGCTTTGGAAAAATTGTCGGGCGCGCCGGGGCGCTTGGAGCATGTCGGTGCGCGCGCTGGCGCACCGATCTTCATCGATTATGCCCATAAGCCTGACGCGCTTGAAAAGGTTTTGCAGAATCTGCGGCCCATGGTGCGCGGGCGGCTCATTCTTGTCTTTGGGTGCGGCGGCGATCGCGATTCCGGCAAGCGCGCCATCATGGGCGAGATTGCGGCGCGCCTTGCCGATCTTGTCATTGTGACGGATGACAATCCGCGCTCGGAAAATCCTGCGGACATTCGTCGTGCGATTTTGCAGGGCGCACCAAAAGCCATTGAAATCGGCGATCGTGCTTCTGCCATTCGCCACGCCATTTCGCTGCTGCAATCGGGCGATGTGCTCCTTGTTGCAGGAAAGGGACATGAAACAGGGCAGATTGTTGGCGCAACAATCCTGCCTTTCTCCGATCATGAAGCCGTGCGCGCGGCACTTGCGGATGGAGCGGCATGAGCGACCCGACCGATCTCGACCGCGATTTCATGCCGCTCTGGACAGGGCTTGAGCTTGTCTCGCCATTGCGCGCGCGCGTGATTGGCCTGATGCCGCGCGCCGTCTATGGCATATCGATCGACACGCGCACATTGCAGGCGGGCGATCTTTTCTTTGCCATTCGCGGCGAGAAAAGCGATGGGCATTCTTATGTCGAAACCGCTTTTGCGCGCGGTGCGGCGGCAGCTGTCGTCGATGAGGAACATGCCGATACCCTGCGTCCATTTGGTCCGCTCTATGTCGTGCGCGATGTCATGGCCGCGATGGAAAGTCTCGGTCAGGCAGCGCGCGCCCGCATGAGCGGCTTTGTCATTGCGGTAACGGGTTCGGTCGGCAAGACCAGCACGAAAGAGGCTTTGCGCGATGTGCTGGGCGCTTTCGGCAAGGTCCATGCCTCGGTCGCCTCTTACAATAATCATATCGGTGTGCCGCTCACTCTGGCGCGCATGCCGATAGACACGTCTTTCGGCATTTTCGAAATCGGCATGAACCATGCCAATGAAATTCGCCCCTTGTCGAAAATGGTGCGCCCCCATATTGCCGTCATCACGGCCATTGCACCCGTGCATCTGGAAAATCTTGGCACGGTGGAAGCCATTGCCGACGCCAAGGCAGAGATTTTCGATGGTCTGGAGAATGGCGGCATTGCAATCATTCCACGCGATACGCGCCATCATGAGCGTCTCGATGAATGGGCGCGCAAATCGCAGGCGGGTGGAATTCTCACCTTCGGCGAGATGGACCAGGCCGATGCGCGTCTTTTGTCCTGCGTGGCCGAGCCTAATGGCTCGCAGGTGAGCGCCAAAGTGATGGGCGAAAAACTGAGTTACAGAATAGGCGCGCCCGGCAAACATCTGGCAATGAATTCGCTGGCGCTTCTTCTGGCAGCGCGCGCTGCCGGCGTCGATGTGGCAAAAGCCGCGCAGGAACTTGCACGTGTGAGCGCACCGCAGGGACGCGGCGCACAAATGACCCTCGATATGGGCGAGGGCTCCGCCGTGCTGATCGATGAAAGCTATAATGCCAATCCCGTTTCCATGCGTGCTGCCTTGACCTTGCTGTCGCAGGCGCCGCTGCCGGGGCAGGGTGGCCGGCGCATTGCCATGCTGGGCGACATGCTTGAGCTTGGCCCTGAAGAAGATTTTCTTCATGCCGAATTGGCCGATGCCATTTCTGTTTTGTCGGTCGACATTGTTCATACCGCCGGTCCGCTGATGCGCCATCTGCATGATGTGCTGCCGCAGGACAAGCGCGGTCTGCATGGCGCATCTTGCGCCGATATTCTCGACACACTCGTCGCTTCCGTTCGCGCAGGCGATGTCGTCATGATCAAGGGTTCGAACGGCAGCCGAATGGGGGCTGTCGTGGCAGCGCTCAAGGAGCGTTACGGGCCCAACAAGACATCCAAAGGGTAATCCATGTTCGTCTGGCTTGCGGATTTCACGCCCTATTTCACGCCGCTCAACGTGTTCCGCTATATTACGGTGCGCACAGGCGGAGCGGCGGCGACTGCGCTGTTCTTTGTCTTCTTCTTCGGCCCGCGCATCATCACTGCGCTGCGCCTGAAACAGGGCAAGGGCCAGCCGATCCGCAGCGATGGTCCGCAATCGCATCTTCTCACCAAGAAAGGCACGCCCACCATGGGCGGGCTGATGATCCTGTCAGGCCTCATCGTCTCGACCCTGCTCTGGGCGAACCTGCGCAATCATTATGTCTGGGTCGTGCTGCTTGTTACGGCCGGCTTTGGCCTGATCGGTTTCTATGACGATTATCTGAAAGTCACGAAACAGAGTCACAAGGGCTTTTCGGGCAAGGCACGTCTGGCCTGCGAGGGACTCATCGCCTTTGTCGCCTGCCTGATCATGATGATCTATGGCACGCCGGCCACCACGGGTCTGGCTGTGCCGCTCGTCAATGGCTATCTCTTCGATCTGGGCTGGTTCTTCCTGCTTTTTGCGCCTTTCGTCATCGTCGCCTCCGGCAATGCGGTCAATCTGACCGATGGGCTCGATGGTCTGGCAATCGTGCCCTCGATGATTGCAACGGGCACATTCGCCATTATCGCCTGGGTCGCCGGCAATGCGATTTTCGCCAATTATCTCGGCATTAATTTTGTGCCGGGCACGGGCGAGCTGGCTGTCATTTGCGGTGCTTTCATTGGCGCAGGTCTTGGCTTTCTGTGGTTCAATGCGCCGCCGGCACAAATCTTTATGGGCGACACCGGATCGCTCGCCATCGGCGGTCTGATCGGCACGATTGCCGTTGCGGTCAAACACGAGATCGTTCTCGTCATTGTCGGCGGGCTCTTTGTTGTCGAGGCCTTGTCGGTGATTGTTCAGGTGGTCTCGTTCAAACTCACGGGCAAGCGTGTGTTCCGCATGGCCCCCATCCATCATCATTTCGAACAGCTCGGCTGGTCGGAGCCCCAGATCGTGGTCCGTTTCTGGATCATTGCATTCGTTCTGGCGCTCATCGGCCTGTCGACGCTGAAACTGCGCTGAGGAAAGATCATGGTTTCACGCGCGGAACGCTCGCCCTTCGCCGATTGGTGGTGGACTGTCGATCGCTGGTTGCTTGGCGGCCTGGGCGCACTCATGGTGCTGGGCATTGTGCTCACCATGGCGGGCTCGCCCCCGGTTGCAGAAAAGCTTGGCCTGCAGTCATTTCATTTCGTCAATCGGCAAGTGGTCTTTCTGGCAGTCTGCGCCGGCGTCCTGATCGGCATTTCCTTTCTGCCGCCGCGCTATGTGAGGCGCCTTGCGCTGCTCGTCTATCTCGGCGGCATGGGTCTCGTCATTATGGCGCTGATGTATGGCGTCGAAGTCAAAGGCGCGCGGCGCTGGGTTTTCGGCATGCAGCCGTCAGAATTCGTCAAGCCTGCTTTCGTCATTCTGGCCGCATGGGCTTTTTTACAAATCCAAAACAATATCCCAGGATTTCCAGATGAACAGCAACGTCTTTTAAG
>CANHAW010000063.1 GCA_947458675.1 Beijerinckiaceae bacterium | reverse complement strand
GCGCGTATTGTGGAGGCGAGCTATTTTCGCCCCTACCACATGCATGCATCCATCGGCACATCCTGCGCCATTGCGACGCTTGGCAGCGATGGCGTGACAATTATCCAGACGCACAGCCAATCGGTTTTTGAAACGCGTCAGGCGATTGCACGCATGCTTGGCGTCGATCTCGCAAAAGTTCGCTGCCAGCATGTGCAGGGATCGGGCTGCTATGGGCATAATATGGCAGACGATGCTGCAGCCGATGCAGCTTTGCTGGCGCAAGCAGCGCCGGGGCGTCCTGTGCGCATTCAATATACGCGCGATGGCGAGCATCGCTGGGAGCCCTATGGTTCCGCCATGGTTCTCAAGGCGAAAGCGGGGCTCGACAAAGACGGCAATGTGCTCGACTGGAATCTCGATATTTATTCGACACCGCATGGCACACGGCCGGGTGGTGCACCGGGCAATCTGCTCTCGGCGCGCTATCTCGAAAAACCTTTCGAAATGCCGGTTCCTGCCAATAATGGCGCGCCGAATTTTGCTGCAGACCGCAATGGCGTGGCGCTCTATGAGTTTCCGGGCCAAGAGGTGCTGACGCATTTCATTACTGAAATGCCGCTGCGCGTTTCCTCGACGCGCGGGCTTGGCGCTTACGGAAATGTCTTTGCGATTGAATCCTTCATCGACGAACTGGCGCGCGCGGCCAATATCGACCCTGTCGAATATCGCCTGCGTTTCCTCAAAGACGAACGCGCGCGAGAGGCTGTGCAGAAAGCTGCCGAGGCTTTCGGCTGGTCGAAATGGCAAAAACGCGAAGGTCGTGGCCGCGGGATCGGCTTTGCCCGATACAAAAATACCGCCGGCTATTGCGCAGTTGCGATGGAGATCGAAGTCAATCGCCGCAATGGACGTATCCGTGTGTTGCGTGCGGTGGCATCGGCCGACAGTGGCCATATCGTCAACCCCGATGGCGTGATCAACCAGATCGAGGGCGGGCTCATCCAATCGCTGAGCTGGACCTTGAAAGAGGAAGTGAAGTTCGATGACACCCGCGTCACATCGGATGATTGGGCAAGCTATCCGATTCTGACCTTCAACGAGGTTCCGCCAATCGAGGTTGTTCTCATCAATCGGCCCGGCCTTCCCTTCCTCGGCACGGGCGAGGCTTCGCAGGGGCCCACGGGCGCAGCTCTGGCCAATGCGCTTCACGACGCAACAGGCGTTCGTTTCCGTCGGCTTCCGCTGACGCCCGATCGCGTGCGCGCAGGCCTGTCTGCCTGATATGAAATACCCGGCGCGCAGTCACGCGCGTCGGGCCCTCATGAGCTCTGTCGTATCAAAACATCCATGCGCCGATTGATCCTTGTTGCCGCGGTCTTTTTGCTGTCTGCCGCCGGCCTTTTCGCCCATGTCAGCTTTCATCGGGAAATTCCTGCGCAGCTGGAGAGAGCGCGCGCTTTTCCGCCTGAAATGATTCAGCAGGGCGAGAAACTCGCCCATGTTGGCGCTTGCGCAACCTGCCATACGCGACCGGGCGGAGCGACATATACCGGTGGGCTTGGTCTTCACACGCCATTTGGCACAATTTATTCGACCAATATCACTCCGCATGCAGAAACCGGCATCGGACTTTGGAACGAAGAGGCCTTCATTCGCGCCATGCGCGAAGGCGTGGATCGGCGCGGGCGCTTGCTTTATCCAGCCTTTCCCTACGACCATTACGCAAAGGTGCGGGATACCGATCTCAAGGCGCTCTATGCCTATTTCATGACGCGCGAATCCCGGCCTGCAGATGCGAAAGAAAACGACCTTCGTTTTCCTTTCAATATCCGTCCGCTGATCGGCATGTGGAATCTTCTGTTTCTCGACCGCACCCCCTTCCGCCCCGATCCGACCAAGAGCGCCGCATGGAATGAAGGAGCCTATTATGTGGAGGGGCTCGGACATTGCGGCGCCTGTCATTCGCCGCGCAATGCTCTGGGCGGCATTGTTGCGTCATTGCGTCTCGCGGGTGGCGATGTCGATGGCTGGCATGCACCTGGCATCGGCGCTCATGCAAAGCAGATGATCGCATGGACGAAAGACAGTCTGATGAATTATCTCGTCGATGGCTGGGACGAACATCACGGCGTTGCAGCAGGCCCGATGACAGCCGTCGTCAATCATCTTGCCAAGCTCGATGAATCCATGGTCGAGGCCATGGCGGCCTATCTTGCCGATGTGCAGCCCAAATCAACGCAAGACTCGCGCGAGGCCACACTCACGCTGGCGCGCGAGCGTGAGGCTCTGGGAGGTGCGAGCGCCGGCGCAAGCGTCTCGGCAAGCAATGATGGCCAGGCCATTTTCGCCCGCTCCTGTGCAAATTGCCATCAACGCAACAGCAAGGCCGTGCCGCTGGCGCTTGGGGCAGCCGTCAATGCGCCCCATTCCGGCAATCTCATCGCCATCATTCTGAATGGCATACAGCCACCCACGGGTGTCCCGGAAAAATCCATGCCGCGCTTTGCACAAAGCCTGAACGACGATCAGATTATTGCGCTCGTCTCATGGATGCGAAAGCATTTCACGCAGAAAGGCGACTGGCCCGATGTCGCATCCAAGGTGAAAGAAATGCGCGCCCTTCGCTGAGGCACAACGCAGAAGCCGACCTTGGCCCAAAAGGTCGGCTGGGGCCACCATGAGGCTGCCCCAGGCCCCCTGCGTGACCGGATTGATTGAAATCAAAATGTCACACGAATCAGACTTGATGCATCATCGCTCTCGTCCTTGCAGGTTGCATGCGTAGCTTCTTTGGCACCCCTCTTTTTTGCTTCCGGCGCACCTGCCTCTTTTTTGCTCCTTCGCTCTCGCTCGACCGGATGGCTTCATCCGGTCATTTTTTTTGGGAACACAGAAATGGCCAAAAACCGGGAAAAGCGGCGTCTGCGTGAAATCGAGGATGCGACGATCATTCAGCTGAGCAAGAAAAAGAAAAAGTTTGGCGCTGAACGCTTGCCGCCCCCCATCATCGCCAAAAACAGGAAGCAGGCTGAATATCTCGGGCATCTGCGCACTTCCGAGCAGGTATTTGTGCTTGGCCCGGCTGGCACCGGAAAAACCTGGATGGCCGCCACATATGCAGCCGATCTCTACAGGCTGGGAACAATCGCCAAGATTATTCTGACACGGCCAAATGTACCCTGCGGCCGCTCTCTCGGCTTCTTTCCCGGTTCCATGGAGAGAAAATTCGCACCTTGGGCAGTTCCTGTGACCGATGCCATCCGCGACCGGTTAGGACATGCGGTTTTCGACCTTGCCGCCAAAAATGGCGATATCGAAATCGTCCCTTTCGAAGTGATGCGCGGGCGCTCCTGGAAAGATGCATTCATCCTGCTGGATGAGGCGCAAAACACATCCACTGCCGAGATGAAAATGTTTCTGACCCGGCTCGGCGAAAACTGCATCAGCGTGATCAATGGCGATGTCGAACAATGCGATCTTCCCCATGAATCGGGCTTGCGCATGGCCATCGACCTGATCCGCAGACAAGATCTGCCGGTGCCGATTGTCGAATTTGGCATCGCCGATGTCGTGCGCTCTGGACTTTGCGCCATGTGGGTCGGCGCTTTTCACAACCAGCAGAAAGAGCCATTAATGGCAGCGCAATAAATTCACATTCCGCGTCTGTGCTGCCATTGCATGGCCAGACGCAAGACCAAATAGGTCAAGGAAGCAGCCGCGCCGGTCAAAAGCAGCGCGGTCCAGAAACCGGCATCTTCCTCTGCAAAGGGAATGCCCTTTACATTCATGCCAAACAAACCGGTCACAAGGGTCGCAGGCAGGAATAAAGCCGTCAGGAGCGACAGAATATAAAGCTGCCGATTTGTCTCATTTGCAAGGAATGACGAAACCTCATCCTGCAAGAGTCGCGCTCGATCCTGCGACGTGTGGACCTCCTGGTAGATGAACTCGAGTCGTTGAGCGATGCGTCCTGCGGCATCACGTAAATCCTGCGGCAGCCGGCTTGCAGGCGCGCGCTCCACCCGGCGAAAAAGAACAAGAAGGCGTGACATCTGGCGATGCAGCTTGATCGCACGCCGTCGCAAACCGGGCGTAAGACTGCGTGCTTCGGCAACATAGCCTGCCATAATCTTGTCTTCGATCGAATCTACTTCATGACCCAGATCGCTGGCTGCTTTTGCAACGAAATCGGATTCACGATCGACAATTTCCTCAAGCAATTCGAGGGGAGATTCCATTGGCTTGCCACGCTCAATGGCAATCCTTGTATTTTCAATTGATCGCAAAGCACGACGACGACCAGTCAGCAGAATTCGATCTGTCATAGCAAATCGCAATTCAGCCATTTCTTCTTCGTCGTCATCAAAATCCATCTTTGCATCGACAAAGACGCCCGCGAGCACATTATCCTCGGTCTCAATGCGATCATGAATATCGTGTGAGAGAAGGATCTCGCGGGCTTCGTCTGTGAGCCAATCCTGTTCCGAAAGCCATTTGCGACAGCGGCCGTCGGTCAGGTGAACATGAATCCACAGAAAGCTGCCATCCGCCGTCAAGGCACTGAGTGGATTGGCCATATCGGCAGGCGCACCGGCGCCGTCACGGGCAAAACGAAAAGCGAAAACCATGCCGCGGGCTTCGCATTCATCGCGCAAAAGCGCCGGCAATCTTGCAGTTTCCAACATAAATCACCCGAACGGCAGGTAGGACGGAACCACCTATACCTCGGGGGCGGCTCTCTTCTCAAGGCAGCCGAAGCATTGATATGAAGTGTCTTATGTTTGTCATCTAAGGGGCTCAAGCCGTGTAAATGCTAGAGGCGAATCGGTGAAATTGTCTGCTTTCAGATATTTGGCATTTATGCTGGTCGCCCTGCTGTGTGGGCCAGCAGCAGCACAGACGTCTGGCGAACCCTGGGTTGAGACCAGCGATGCGGGTGGCGGCGCCCTGCGCATTCGCGCTCATATTCAGATCGATGCGCCGGCAACTGCAATCTGGTCCATCCTCGTTGCCTGCGAAAGGGCGCCAAAGGTCATTCCGCACCTGGAAGCCTGTATCCTGCGCGAGCGCGATCCTGCCGGACGCTGGGACGTTCGAGAACATGTCATCAATCCACCGCTTCTTCCGCGCATTCGAACCATCGTTCGAAATGATTTCACACCGCCAAAGCGGCTCGATTTCAAATTGGTGGGAGGCGACATGCGCCGCTCAGATGGTGCATGGATCCTCGAGCCGCTCGGCAGAGGAACCAAATTATCCTATGAGGCAATCGTACAAACGGCTTTTCCCGCGCCACAATTCATCGTCTCGCGCTCAATCCATGGTGATTTTCCGCAGATGTTGCGCAATTTGGCGAAGTTCAGCATGGAAAAAATGCCTGCCCGCTAAAACACACGCGTCACCAAACTGACGTCAGAAACACCTAAAGAGATCATCATGGACATGATGGCGTCATCTATGCGGCCAAGCGCCCCCTCCTCAAATCCACGCCTCCTCCGCCTTCTTGTCGTCAGCGATGCCTGGCATCCGCAGGTCAATGGCGTCGTAAGGACGCTGGAATGGCTGATGCGTGAAGCCATCAATCATGGGATTGAGCTTTATCTTCTGACACCAGATCAATTCAGCTCGATAAGCGCACCAACCTATCCCGAAATTCGGCTCAGCCTCGCTCTACCAGGGACGGTGGCGAAACGGATCGAAGCCTTTCATCCCGATGCCATCCATATAGCCACCGAAGGGCCGCTCGGGATTCTCGCAAGGCTTTATTGCCTGCGACGCAATAAAAGGTTCACAACCTGCTATCACACGCGCTTTCCTGAATATATTGCTGCGCGCGTACCCATTCCGCTATCCTTGTCTTACGCTGCATTGCGCCGCTTTCACAATGCTGCACAAGCCACCCTCGTCTCGACGCCAGCCCTATGCGATGAGCTCGCCGCTCGAGGATTTAGTAAATTGCGGATCTGGCAACGTGGAATCGACCTTAACCTCTTTCGTTCAGGAGAACGCCAAAACTTGAACTTGCCTGGACCGATCTCACTTTATGTCGGGCGTGTCGCTGTTGAGAAAAACATCGAGGCCTTTCTCGAGGCCGATATACAAGGCACAAAAATCGTTGTTGGCGACGGGCCCTCAAAAGCCGATCTTTCCCGACGCTTTCCCGGCGTTCGTTTTACCGGAGTTTTGAGCGGTAAACAGCTGGCAGATATTTACGCCTCTGCCGATGTTTTCGTTTTTCCCAGTCGAACCGATACATTCGGCCTTGTCATGCTGGAGGCGCTTGCCGCCGGCACGCCGGTAGCAGCCCTTCCCGTCACCGGGCCACAACAGGTTTTAGGAGATTCGGGCTGCGGCATTATGAATGAAGATCTTGCTCAGGCCGCACGCGAGGCCCTGCTTATCCCGCGGCAGAAATGCCGGGATTTTGCGGCTGGCTTTGGTATAGAAGAAAGTGCACGTTGCTTCTTTGAGCAAGTCACAGCAACTCTTATTGATAACGCCTGAGACGATCAGGCGGCAGCCGGAAGCGCATCGGCAAGCGCATCGGGGCGAAGAACCGCATGGGACGAATCGGTCCATCGGATAAGTTCGAGACGACCGTCGGCATGTTCGACCACAGCCGAATTGCTCTCCACCCAATCGCCCGTATTAATGTACAAAATCTCATCCATCTGCTGTTGGGCTGGACGATGGATATGGCCGCACAAGACAATGTCGACTTCATTGCGCCTTGCATCGGCGACGACGGCCTGTTCGAAAGCACTGATGAAATTGACTGCCCGCTTGACCTTCTGCTTGCTCCAGCCCGAGAAGGACCAATAGGGCAAACCCATAAAGCGACGTGCTTTAGCAATCCAGCCGTTCAACCAAATTGCAAAGTCGTAAGCCCAGTCGCCCAATAGAGCGAGCCATTTTACATTGCGGACAATTGTATCGAATTTGTCGCCATGCAGAACGAGCATCCGCTTTCCATCGACGGTCTCGTGAATAGCTTCTTCGTGAATCTCGATCCCACCGAAAACCGATCCGGAATAATCCCTGAGGAATTCATCGTGGTTCCCAGGAATATAGATCAGCTTAGATCCTTTGCGGACCTTTCTGAGCAGCTTTTGGACAACGTCATTATGCGATTGCGGCCAAAGCCAGGATGCTTTGAGGCGCCAGCCGTCGACAATATCGCCGACCAAGTAAATTGTTTCTGCTTCATAGACGCGCATGAAATCAAGAAGCGCATCGGCCTGACAACCCCGCGTTCCAAGGTGCACGTCCGAGATAAACAATGTCCTGACATGAATGGTATCTGTTTTCATGCTCATGCAGGATCCCTAATTTTTATCGCGTCCGCATACCACGCTCTGGCCGCCTTCTTTCTGATTCATGTCTCACTTTCATGACAATTGGGTTTATCTTTTCATCATAATTCCTTCATATCGCCCCGCTATGCGCATTCAATGACTGTCATGATTCTGATATGCACAATCTTCGCTGCAGTTTCGCTGCTTGTTCATTATGCAAGCCACATGCTTGCATTCAGGACATTGACCAAGGCATCCCCCAAGCTTGACGGATCGCATATGCCCAGCGTCTCGCTGGTTCGCCCGCTTTGTGGAATTGAGCCATTTTCGGCGGAAACGCTGGATGCATGTTTTCACCTGTCCTATCCGCAGTATGAAGTTCTTTTTTGCATCGAAGACGCCAATGACCCGGTCATCCCGCTCGTCAGGGAAACGATTGCAGCCTATCCCCATGTCTCGGCGCGCATCCTGATCGGCGAAGATCGGCATTCGCCAAATCCGAAATACAACAATATGAAAAAAGGCTATCGGGAGGCTCGCGGAGATATCGTCATCTTTGCCGATAGTAATCTTCTCATCCCGGAAGATTATCTGCAGCGCGTTATTGCAACATTCGACGACGGGTGCGCACTTGTTTCGGCGCCGCCCTTTGGCAATCGCCCCAGCAATCTTTGGGCCGAAGTAGAATGCGCGCTTCTCAACTCTTATGCAGCGCGCGTGCAATTTTGTGCCGATGCTGTCGGCTTTGGATTTGCCCAAGGCAAGACCCTGGCTTTCCGAAAAACCGATCTTGATACTGGCGGATTTGCGGCGATGGCTTTTGAGCCTGCGGAGGATGCAGCGGCGACGAAATGGGCACGCAAAAGCGGCCGATGCGTCCGCCTTGTTTCTCCTGCCTTTCCCCAGCCGCTTGGGCTACGCCCTCTCAAGGCTGTCTGGTCGCGCCACTTGCGCTGGGCGCGTTTGCGACGAGCAACATTTCCGCTACTCTTTGCGCCGGAAATTTTTTCAATCTCGCTCGTCTCCTTTGCGGCCGTTTGGGTCGCAGCTTCTTTGCTGCAAGGGCCGGCTTCCGTCTGGCTCGGCCTTTATGTCTTGGCCTGGTATGGCGCCGACTTCACGGCGGCACGCGCCTTGGGCTGGCCATCGACTGCCCGCAGCCTCATGGCACTTCCCCTGCGGGACCTCTTACTTTTTTCCATCTGGATCGGGGCCTGGACCGGCAGAAGTTTCACTTGGCATGGGAATGCTATGACGGCCAATCGTCAGAGTGAGCCTCAAGGGTAAGCCATCTGCGTAGGGGGATGACCCTACTTTAGTCGATTCGATTGTGACAAAGGGCCAGCTTAGGCTTCCCCATGTATGGAGGAATTGCCGTGAAAAAATCGAATAGACCCGAAAAGGCTCAAATCCGAATTGCTGCTTATCTGGAAAAGGAAACCCGTCGCCTCGAGAAGATTCTGTCTC
>CANHAW010000062.1 GCA_947458675.1 Beijerinckiaceae bacterium | reverse complement strand
CGGGCCGACCTCGGCCACATAAATGTAGGAGCCGGGCGCGACGATCCAGCTGCGCATGTTGTCCGGCGTCTTGTTGATCAGGAACCCCTCCACAAGCGCGGGAACATTATGGTGATCGGCCATGCATAATTGCGCGATGGAGTGCCGCACCAAGGCAATGGCCGCCGGGACATCGTCTTCCGCCGCCGGCCTGATCACAATTTGCACGTCGCCCATACCAAACCTCCCGACAAGCTCTCGTCTGCCTAGATAGCAACGGAAGGGCTCGACGCCACCGTCCAAATTGGGGCAAGATCGATTTATGTATACAGCTGTGACACGCGACATCCAGGTGACCGTCATGCCCCATTTTGTGGCCGACCGGTCTGAGCCCGACGAGGGCCGCTTCTTTTGGGCCTATACGATCGAGATTACCAATCTCGGACGCGATGCCGTTCAGCTGACCGCCCGACACTGGCTGATCACTGATGGCAATGGCCTTCTGGAGGAAGTCCGCGGGCCCGGCGTTGTCGGCGAGCAGCCCGTCATCCAGCCGGGCGAATCCTTCCGCTATACGTCGGGCTGTCCCCTGACCACGCCTTCAGGCATTATGGTGGGCACCTATCGCATGGTGGGCGCCGACGGGGTTGGGTTCGATGCCGAAATTCCGGCCTTCTCGCTCGATTCCCCCTTCGCCCGGCGCACGCTGAACTGAGGGCCGGACGAGACGCCATGACAGCCCCTGTTGCACGCGCAGGCCTCGAAGAGGCCGTGGCGATCCTTTCCGAACTTGTGGCCTTCGACACAGAAAGCTCGAAAAGCAATCTGGCCTTCGTCGCCTGGGTTGAAGCCTATTTGCGCGGCCTCGGCATTGAGCCGCTGCTCGTATCCAATGCCAGCGGCGACAAAGCTGCTATTTTTGCGACGATCGGCCCTGCACGCGATGGTGGCGTCGTGCTGTCCAGCCATTCCGATGTTGTGCCCGTAGAAGGCCAGCCTTGGACATCGGATCCCTTTCGCCTGCGCCGTGCCAATGGGCGCCTCTATGGTCGCGGCACATGCGACATGAAGGGTTTTGTCGCCATTTGTCTGGCCATGGCCGCGCAATGGCGCAACATGCCGCTGCAAAAACCGCTGCATCTGCTGATTTCCTATGATGAGGAAACAACCTGCCTCGGCCCGCTCGACACGATTGCCAAATTCGGCCGCGATCTGCCGCGCCCGGGCGCGGTGATTGTCGGCGAGCCGACCATGATGCAGGTTGTCGATGCGCATAAGGCTGTGGCGACCTATCGCACCATTGTCACCGGGCGCGAGGCGCATTCCTCCAAACCCGCGCTGGGCGTCAATGCGGTGGAAGCAGCCTGCGAACTTGTGCATGAGCTTTATCGCATCGGTCGCGATATCGGCGGACAGGGAATTGCGGCCGAGCGTTTCGATCCGCCCGTCTCGACCGTCCATGTCGGCACGATTTCGGGCGGCACTGCGCGCAATATTCTGGCACGCGAATGTTCCTTCCATTGGGAATTCCGCGCTCTTCCGGGCATCGATATCGACATGGCGCACAAAAGGCTCAACGCCTATGCGCAAGACATTCTGCTGCCGCGCTTGCGCGCCCATGCGCCGGAAGCCAACATTGTCACGCAGACCGAAATCGAAGTGCCGGGCCTTGCTCCCGAGCCCGGCTCTGCGGCTGAAAGCCTTACCTTGCATCTGACGCAATCGAACCGCACCCATGCCGTGGCTTTTGCCACTGAAGGCGGGCGTTTCCAGAAGGCGGGCCTGCCGACCATCGTCTGCGGTCCGGGCTCAATCGACCAAGCGCATCAGCCGGATGAATTTATCAGCGAAGACCAGATGGTCGAAGGCCTTGCATTCATGGGCGATCTTGGCCGCCATTCATGCTGATGCCATGCGGCGTCTTCGCCCAGTAAAAGGGGCGTCGGCATAATTCATAAATGGCCGAAAGCGCAGCTGCCGAAAGACATAACCAGTGAAACGGCCGCAGGATGAGCCAAGGTAGGCAAAGCCACAGGCCCCGTCGCGCCGCACCAATAAAAGTCGGAATGACAATCGACAAAAGCCCGATACTCGCGAGGCTCGCCCAGAAGAAAGGCGCCGCCATCTGCAATAGATTTTCCTGCCAATCGAGCAAATCGCCCATCCACGCATCGTGCAACACATAAGCCGTAAACCAGATGCCGGCGAGCGGCCCAAATGTATGGGCGAGCAAAAGCGCCAGAACATGTGCGCTCTGCACTGGCCCCAATTCGCGAAACAGGCGCATGGGATGTCGCGTATGGGTGAGCAGCGTTTGCAGCCAGCCCTTCATCCAGCGCCGTCGTTGGGGAAACCATGCGCCAAGATGTGCGGGCGCTTCTTCATAGGTCGCTGATTCCAGCATGCGTGTCCGATATCCAAAACGCGCCAGCCGAAGACCAAGATCGGCATCCTCGGTGACATTCCACGCATCCCATCCGCCAATATCGCGCAGGGCTTGGGCGCGAAAATGATTTGATGTGCCGCCCAATGGGAATGGCAGTCCCATTTTCGAAAAGCCGCGCATGACAACATCGAATTGTCCGGCATAATCGAGCGCAAAAAGCCTTGTGAGCCAGGATTGGGCACAATTGTCGATAACAAGAGATGCCTGCAGGCAGGCAAGATCCGCCGATTCGGCTGAAAAGATGCGGGCAGCTTTGCGCAATTGATCCGGCTCGGGCCGGTCTTCAGCATCGTAAATGACGATTAACTCGCCGCGCGCCACACTCAAGCCGAAGTTCAAAGCCCGCGGCTTGGTGCGCGGCCAGCCCAAAGGCACGACCAATGTGCGGAACGAGGCCGGCAGGCAAGCTGCTTCAAGCGCTGCACGCGTCTCATCATCATCCTGTTCGAGCAAGAAGATAAATTCGCATTTTGCTGCCGGATAATCGATGGCGCGCAATGCCGAAATCAGCTGCGGCACCATATGCGCTTCGCGATAGAGCGCCACAAGAATGGAATAGGTCGGCATCGCGCCATCCTCGCGTCCAGCCGTTGAAGCGGTCCAGAAGAAACTGCAAATCACGGCAGACAGTCGCAAAACGACTGCCAGAAACATCAAGCATCCGAGGATCAGAAAAAACAGCGTCCAGACAAGATCCTCGCCCGCCAGCCCGACAGCCAGAACCGCCAGAACCAGAGCCAATACTGTCTTCTGCAAACCGCCAAGGCCATCGCGCGCGCAAAGGTCGGGCCTTTTTTCAGCGAGCTCATAAGACGCCGCATCCGCCATTTCACGCCCGCATATTTCAATCACGCAAGATTCAAAATCGCGGGGCGCAGCAATCATCATACGCTCGGCATGAATCTGCGCCGATATATTCTGGAGGATCGTGACAAGAGCCAGACCGCGCGGCGCAATGAGCACAGATCCATCCGCCAATCGGGCATGGCCGCTCGCCAGCGCCTCACGCCAATGGATCGGCATGGCAAACGCATGGCTTTTCTCGAAAAAGGGAACGCCGAGATGGCCGGCGAGCCGACGGTAAAATCCGCGCTCATCGATGAGGCCGCGGGCCAGCAAGACGGCCTCCGCACTGGTGCCAAGACGCTCAGCCTCGGCCGAGAGATCGGCTAGAAGCTCTGCAGGAAATTCATCGCCCTCGAGAAATGCTATTTCATCGCGCAGCTTGCGCCCGTCGCGGGAAAAGCGTCTGATGCCAATGGAATGATCGGCCGACAAAAAAGACATGCTGCAAATCCATACGCGCAATCCAAAGAGGCTAACCTGCCGGAAGTGGCTGCGCCACTGCAAAGCCCTTCTGCTCACAAGCCTGTTTCTGGCGGGCATCGGCCAGAGCTTTGCGCAAGGCCCGGCCCTGCCCGGCTTCTGGGATCCGCAACATCGCAGCGAGCGAACACAGGCGGCGGCACCCCGCCTCATCCGTTTCATCACGGAAGATGATTATCCTCCGTTCAATTTCCTGCAAGCCGATGGATCGCTCTCGGGCTTCAATGTCGAACTGGCGCGCGCCATTTGCGATGAATTGAAGACGGCCTGCACGATCCAGGCTCGCCGCTGGGACAGGCTTTCGCCATCGCTTGCCAATGGCGAAAGCGATGCGGCCATTGCCTCCATCCTCGCCACGCCGCAGGCGCGGGCCAGCCTTGATTTCACCGCGCCCTATTATCTGACGCCGGGACGTTTTGTCACAAAAAGAGCAGCCAATCTTCCTGAGCCCCTTCCTGAAAATCTAAAAAGTCGCAGGGTCGGCGTGATTGCGGATTCGACGCATGAAGCCTTTTTGCGCGCGCGTTTCGCCAGCGTGGATCTTCGCACCTATCCTGATATTCCCGCTTTGCAGGCGGCGCTGAAGGGCGGCGAGATTGCCTATCTTTTCGCTGACGGTGTCACTCTCGCCATCTGGCTCAACGGCACGGATTCGGCTGATTGCTGCGTCTTTTCTGGCGGGCCCTATCTTGAGGAAGCCTATTTTGGCGAAGGCATTGGCATTGCCGTGCGCAAGGGCAATGATGATTTGCGTCGCCTCCTCGACCACGCCCTGCAGCGCCTATGGCAGCGCGGCATTTATACCGATCTTTATCTGCGTTTTTTCCCGATCGGGTTTTTCTGAGCGCCGGTGCGATCAGAAGAAACGCTGGATCTCGCGGGCAATCTGGGCCGGCGGCTGCTGCATGTTGAGGGCATTCACAAAACGGCCCTGCTTGTCCATCAAATATACAATGGCCGTATGGTCCATTGTATATTCGCCGCCCTCCTGCGGCACTTTGCGCGCATAAACGCGGAAGGTCTTCAGCATGGCATCGACATCGGCGCGCGGACCGGTGAGGCCGAAAATACGGGCATCGAAACTGGAGAGATAATCCTTCAGTTTCTCGGCCGTGTCGCGCTCGGGATCGACGGTGACGAAAAGGGCTGCAACTTTGCGCTCTTTTGGAAAGAGCCGCAGCACTTCCGACATTTCAAACAAAGTCGTCGGGCAGACATCGGGGCAATGGGTGAAGCCGAAGAAGACAATCATCGGCCCGCCGCGATAGCTTGCCTCGCTCACGCGCGCGCCATGATGATCGATCATGGAAAAGGGGCCACCCACGGCCGCAGCCGGACTTTTGCTTCCCGTGTCGCGAAGAATGAAAAAAGCAGCGCCGATCAGCGAGACAAGGCCGAGAGCCAGAATGGCGATCGGCAGGAGAAGCTTCTTCTGCTGGGCGTTCATGGAAAACTCATCCGGTCAGAAACAATTCTGCAGGGCAGCGAGCGTGTCGAAGAAAATGACCGGCCCGAAATGCCACCAGAGCAAAAGGGCCGCCGCCGCCATCAATGCAAAGCCAATTCCGGCGAACTGCCAGACGATTCCGGCCATCTCGGAATCGGCGGCATATTCGGCCTCAGGGGCTGCTGTTTCATTCGCCTTGATCATGGCCTCAATATAGGCCGGTTGCGCAAAAAATGCACGGGAGACCTAATGCCGCCGTGCCACGAACAGGGCCGGAGCCAAAGTCACTATCAAGATTGCGGCGATAAAGGCAAAGGGAGCGCTATTGGCTCCATGGTCCAGCATGTAGCCAATCACCGGCGGGGCAATCAAAGCGCCCAGATCAAGACCCGAATAGACAAAGCCAAAGACACGACCGGCCGAGCCCGGCGGGGTGGCGGCACGCACCAGCATGTCACGCGAGGGAATGGTCATGCCGCCCAGAAATCCCGTCGCCATGACTGCACCAGCCAGAAGCGCCCCCGGCAGGACCGCATAGCCAAGCACAAAGGAGAGTATAGCCATGGGGAACAGGCCATAGCCGATGATCCGGTCATGGCTCTCGGTTCTGTCCGCCAGCCAGCCGCCCACCAGCGAGCCCAGCGCATAGATCGTCAGATAAAGTGTCGTCAGGCTGGTCGCATAGGCAAAAGCAACGCCCTGCGTTTTGGGCAGCAAGGTCGGCAGATAATTCTGCAAACCGGTGAAAGCGGTCGACAGCAAGGTAAAATAGGCAAAGGCCATGAGAATGGCCGGCATCAGAAAAAGGCCGATGCCGGAGGCGGCCGGCGGCGCATCCTGGCTGACGGTCGGCGTTTTTCTGACCGCAGGCAGAACCAGATCCGCCCGGTCGATGGCAACAATCAGCGCGCAGACAAGACCACCCGCCCCGGCCAGAACCAGAGCCATGCGCCAATCGAACATGGAGGCCAGAAAAACCATGGTCACGGGGGCCGCAGCCCAGCCCAGCGTGCCGGCAACGGAATGGACCGAATAGGCGCGTGCCATGAGCGAAGGCCTCACCCGCCCGGTGAGAACCGAATAATCAGCCGGATGATAGACGCTGTTGCCGATGCCCGCGATCAAGGCCAGGACAAACAGCATCCAGACCGATGGCGCGAGGCCCATCAGCATGATCGAGCCCGCCAGCAGGGCCATGCCCGCCGGCAGAACGACATGCGCGCCGAAACGGTCGACAACAAAACCTGCCAAAATCTGGAAAAAGCCCGAGCCGGCGAAAAACACCGCCATCAGCAGACCGAGCTCCGTATAGCTCACCCCCAGACTTTCGCGCATCAGCGGAAAAAGGGGCGGCAGGACGAGCTGATAGAAATGGCTGGTGAAATGCGCGCCGCCGACCACGCTGATAATGCGCAGGTCGCTGCCGGGCTTGGCCATTGCGAGATCGGTCATAGAGCTGGAATGATCGAGCCGATGATTTTCGTCAAGTCGCAACCCTCTCGCCCGCAACGAACAAAATGCGCCTCAGGCGGGCCTTGATGAGGCAAGCGCGAAAAGGCTATGATGGAAAGCGTCCAAGCCTACGGGCTCAGGATCGCAGGCGGGCGTAGTTCAATGGTAGAACGGAAGCTTCCCAAGCTTCATACGAGGGTTCGATTCCCTTCGCCCGCTCCAGACCGCTTCGCGGCTTAGCGCGACTGCACGCAATAATTGCCGCTCGAATAATAGCCCGACGGGCATGAGCCATTGCGGTGGATCGCGGGCTTGCCCGATGATGTCATCACGCAATAATTGCCGCTGGAATAATAACCTGACGGGCACGACCCGTTGCGCTCGATCGCCGGCTGCGCATTTGAGTTGGGCACACAATAATTGCCGCTCGAATAATAGCCCGACGGGCACGACCCGTTGCGCGGTATGGGCTGCTGCGCTGCAGCGCCGACAATGCCCAAAGCCAGAGCCGAGAGTGCGAGCGGGAAGCGAACAAGAATCATCAGGCCTGCTCCAGAAGTGCCGGCGAAGACGAATCGCAGGCTGGCAGGCATTATGGTCGCCTGTTTCTGGAAAATCACATTACAGGCAGGCGCAAATTGGAAAACTTCGTATCGAGATGCTCCATCTCGAAATAGGATTGATAGGGCGGCGTGGTCTTGTAGAGGGAAAAAGCCTTCAGCAGGCTCAGCGTCGCCGCGCTCTCCAGCGGTGAGACAAAAGAGCAGTCAAGGTCGAGAAAACTCGGCTGCGCGGTCCAGTGCGCCAATTGCTCGGCGTTCAAAGCAAAAAAGCCTGAATGGGGATTGCGCGCCCGCGCATAGGTCAAAGTGCCAAGCTCGCTTTCATGCAGGAGAATTTCGGCGCGTTCCTCGACATGTTTCAAATAGGGCTCAATGAAACCGCCGCGCAGATCGCCATCGATATAGGTCTTGATGCGCCATGATCTCGGATTCATTTCATAGCGGTTTGGCTGCAGGATGCGGCTTGGTCCAAAGCGCGACTGAAACGCCTCAAGCTTGCGAAAGAGAAGCGCATCGCGCAAGAGAATGTCATCCTCGGAATAGACGAACCAATCGTAAAGCTTGCGGCTCTCGGCCATCAGCCGATGCGCGCCAAAGGGCAGATAGCGCGTATCTGCGACGCGCACATTGATCTTGCGAATATTGCAGGCTTTTTCAAATTCAGGCGTCAGCAGATGATTGGAATCATTGACCAGCACGCAAATGTCGAGCTTGTCGACAGGCGTCGGATCGATCTTGGTTCTCTTATGCGCAATATCGATGGTTGCAGACGTGCCAAAAAATCCGCGCCAGGTCTGCACGACCTGCTCGATACATGCCTGCCTTTGCTGGCGCAAACGCTCCTGCTCGGACGAATAAATGGAACCGTTCCGGGCTTTGAAATAATGGGCAATGACAACCAGCGCCCGCATGAATTCCCCAAATCAACTTTAAAAATAATGACGGCATAATAGGCCGGAACAGTAATAAAAGACTAATGGATACAAAGTGTATTATACACAAATCTCCTCAATCACTTAAGCCTCACGTAGCGTCAGGGCGGCGGCTTGCGCAAGCCGCGCGCCGCGCCATGTCGGGCACCAAGAGATTCGTTTCGCGAGACCAGACGCAGGCCTGCTCTTTGAAAATCAGGCAGGCGCTCCGCCAAAGGGAAAGCGTCCCGCAATCTCCCAAGGCCCGCCGCGATAATGCCAGAGCTCGAGCCCCTCGATCAGAAAATCGAACGGCTCAAAAACCGCCTGCAGCGCATCATGGGTCTGACGCGCATGGGCCACCTTCACTTTGTTCTGCACCGTGACATGGGGATTGAAGCGCTGCCGATCCTGCGGGGTCAGAACCTGCGCCCAGCTGGAGGCAATTCCAGCCCGAAGGCCGAGGAGGTCGGGCGCATCGATTTCAATGGCAACGCCCCGCCCCAGAAAGCGCAGGCCCGCCGCCCGAGCGTCCATGGGTTCGGCCTGCCAGCAGCGCTCGGCCAGTTCATCTTCCAGATCTGCGAGACTTTCGCCCGGCAAAGCGTGGAAAAGCGTCAGATGGGCCGGGACGATATTGAGGCCTTGGGGGTAATAGGCCCGCCGCATCCCCTCAAAACGCGTGG
>CANHAW010000061.1 GCA_947458675.1 Beijerinckiaceae bacterium | reverse complement strand
CGATGCCTGCTCGGGAAAACATTCTTCAGAAACACATGTCTGGGGCTTTAAAAAATCTGCAGCAAGAGCCATGGCCTGCAGCAAAACAATATCCTCCGGAACCAGGGGGAGAACAGCGAGGAAATGCCGACGCAAGGCGCGGCTGACATGAGACGGGCAAGCCGACATGAGAAAAACAACATGCCGGTTGGCATGCAGATCAGCGAGGAAAGTCTCAGAAACATCCCCAGCCGGCAGAAGACGCTCATCAATAAACAGAAGGCCCGGCTCCCCGCTCTCGCTTTTGAGAAGTGAATCGAGTGCGGCAAAGCTTTCCAGCGATCTGAGATTCTCAATGCGATCGCGCAGGCTGCCAAGCAGAGCGCGATCCTGGGAGAAGACATGTGTGACCGGCAGCTGAGCGGGAAGCGCTGACGCATCGGCTGCAGGGCTGACCATAATTTCAAACCAGAAAGTCGAACCTCGCCCTGGCACACTCTCGACGCCGATCTGCCCGCCATGGGCCTCGACCAATTGGCGCGCAATGGAAAGGCCAAGCCCCGTGCCACCGAAGCGATCGATGATCGTCTCATCGGCCTGCGTGAAACTTTCAAAAATACGAGCCTGAGCGTCAGGGGCAATGCCAATCCCGGTGTCTGTCACCTCAAAACGCAGGCGCAGGCCTTCATCGTCACTTTCGCCGATACAGGACGCCTCGATCAACACATAGCCATGCGATGTAAATTTGATCGCATTACCGACAAGATTGATCAGCACTTCCTCGAAATGACGTGTGCTGCCGACCACTTTGCGAGGCAATAAGGGATCGACATGCAACGCAAGATCGATACCTCGCTCCTGCGCCTGCACCAGCAACATGCTGCGAACATCCCGCAATAATTCATGCAGATCGAACTCGCCCATTTGCGGCTTTTTGCCGTGCTCCATACGCGACAAATCGAGCAGCGAATTGATCAGCGAGAGAAGCAGCCGGCCGGATTTCCCGATCGTGCGCACCATATCGGACTGATCGCGATTGAGATTCGATCCGACAAGAACGTCGCTGAGCCCGATCACAGCATTCAGCGGTGTCCGTAATTCATGACTGATCGAGGCAAGAAACAGGCTCTTGACCCGACTGGCCTCCTCAGCCTGGCGTTTGGCTTCCGACAGGCGACGGATCAACACGGAGACATAGACTGGAAGGACAATAAGCCCGCACAGCAGGCCCGCACTCAATTCACGATTTTCATACCAGAATGGCGTCGTGGTAACGACAGCAAGAAAAGTACAAAAACCGAATGCGCTTGCAGCAAAAAGATATTTGACGCCGAAGCGGAAGCCATTGCCGAAAATGGCCCAGAGAAAGATCGGATAGACGAAGGATGTGATCTCACCGCCGGCATGCATCAGATAGGCGACGACACCTATATCCAATGGAATGCCAATCAATCGGCGCGCCACGCTGATGCCCGGCTGGGCAAGAAGATGCAGAAAGAGCAGAAACGTCGCTATCGTATAGAGAAAGAAATAGAAGCCTATATCATCGAGCAATTGCCGATGGCCTTCAGCACCCGCCAGATAACCGATGAACAGGCAAAGGAAGGCAACAAGGCTCAAGGCGAGCCGATTGAATGTCAGTTCATGTTCGGAATCGGGACGATTGGAGAGACGCGTCCTCACACGATGGATGACGTTTTTTTGCAGCGATGATTTGGCTGTCGTATGCATGAGGCAAGTCAGGCGCTGGCAGCCAGCGGAGCGCTGCAATCCAGCAAGGCAATAAACTCATCGGCCGGCATTGGCTTGCCGAAATAATAGCCCTGCACTTCATCGCAGCCCTCAGCACGCAATCGTGCCAATTGCTCGGCTGTTTCCACGCCCTCTGCAACAATCTCCAAACCAAGGCTCTTGCCGAGCGTCACAATGGCACGAACGATGGCCGCATCATTGGCGTCGGTCGACAGATTGCGGACGAAACTCTGATCGATCTTGATCCGGTCGACCGGAAATTTTTTCACGTAATTCAGCGAGGAATAGCCGGTTCCAAAATCATCGATCGAGACATGGACGCCCAGATCGAGCAATTGCTGCAGATCCTTGGCGACGGCATCGAAATCGCTGACGACGATACTCTCGGTCAATTCGAGATCGAGCCGTGAGGGGGCCAGACCGGTCTCGCCAAGAATTTGCGCCACCAGCAAGGGCATGCGGCGCTTGCGGAACTGCACCGGCGAGAGATTGACGCCCACACGCAGCGCCAATCCGCGTTTCTGCCAGGAATAAGCCTCGCGGCATGCCTCACGCAGCACCCATTCGTTGAGCGGCACGATCATGCCGTTTTCCTCAACGCGATTGAGGAAAACGCCGGGGCCGACAATTCCAACGCCAGGCCTGTTCCAGCGCAGCAAAGCTTCCGCACCGACAATCTGTCCGCTCGCGAGATTGACCTGCGGCTGGTAATAGAGAAGGAACTCGTCATTCTCCAAAGCGCGCCGCAATTCGCCATCGAGCAGCGCATCGTTGCGCGCCCGCGCTTGCATATCGGCAGCATAGAAACAGAAGAAATTCCCCTGCTCCGCCTTGGCGCGATACATGGCAAGATCGGCGTTTTTCAAAAGATCCTCGCCGTCGATCCCATCCTCGGGATGGATGGCAATGCCGATACTGGCACTTGTGCGCAGGCCAGAATTTTCAAAATCGGAAGCACCGGCAACCGTCTCGAGAACGCGGCGAGCAAATTCTGCAGCATCTTCGCTTGAAGCAACATGCGCCTGCAGAATGGCAAATTCATCGCCACCCAATCGTGCCAGCGTGTCTTCACTGCGCATCGCTCCGCGCAGGCGCTCTCCCACAAGCTTGATAAAACGATCGCCGGCCGAATGGCCAAGCAGATCGTTGACAGCCTTGAAACCATCGAGATCGAGCAAGTGCAAAGCGAAAGGCTGGTCGCCCCGTCTGGCGCGCGCGATCAGGCGGCGCATGCGCTCGCGCAGTAATGTCCTGTTCGGCAAATCCGTCAGCGGATCATGATGCGCAAGATGGCGCAAATGACCCTCGGTTCGCTTGCGGGCGGTAATGTCGAGCGAGGAGGTCAGCACACCGCTCACAATATTTGTATCGTCACGCAAGGGCGATTTGGTTGTGATGAAAACGCGCGGTTCCCCATCGCGGCCGACCATTTCTTCTTCATAGCTCGGCAAGGGGCGGCCCGTCTCAAAGACCATCCGGTCGAGCGAATGACTGCGTGCGCCATGCTCTTCGCCAAAGAGCAATCCGACATGAGCGCCCAGAACCTGTTGCGGATCGAGGCCGACAAAATCGATATGATTGGCATTGACGAAAAGCAGGCGGCCATCATAGCCGGCTGCACTGATCATCACCGGCAGCGTATCGATGACCTGCGCCAGACTCTTGCGGGAATCGCGCAGGGCGCGCTCGCGATTGTGCTCGCTGACGCGCAATTCGCGCTCCAGCGTCGAGGCGCGGCTCGCCAACAGCATTTGATGTTTGTGCAGCTTTAACAGATTGCGCGCACGCGTGATGAATTCGTGATGATCAACGGGGCTGTGCAGAAAATCTGTCGCGCCAGATTCAAGCGCGCGCAAGCGGAAACTGCGCTCTTCATAGACAGTGATGACAATCACCGGAACATCGGCGCAAGAGGGCAATTCACGGAATTGGCGAATGAATTCCGCTCCATCCATTTTCGGCATTTTATAATCGGTGATGACGAGATCGGGCGTCTGCCCGGCAAGCCAGGCGAGCGCTTCCTCCGGGTCGCCGAAGGTCTGAACGCTCACATCCTGTTCGATCGAAGCGGCAAGCTTCGCGAAAATGTTCCGGTTGGTCACACGGTCATCGACGATCACAATCAGGGACATGTCTGGCGGTCCGATACTCTGGCAACATTTCCGCCGGCTGCCATGACAGCCTGACGCAAGCCCATGATCGGGAATTTGTCTTAAACAAATACAACCCTCCGATTTTATGCGACAATATGCTTCACAAATTGCATCACTTTGTTTCTGCTGGACTTGTATTCAAGTCCTTATTTTGTAGAAACTTTCGTGAAACCATGCGGTTCATGCTTCGTTAACCTTCGGGGGAAGGAGCGAGCCCAGATGGACATGTCGGATCTCGACCGCCTGTTGCGCGCAACCCTGCCCGGCCAAGGCGGTCGCATGTCGGTGACATTGACAGATCTGCCGGCCCATTTGCGGAGCCTGCAGGATTTGCTCGCCAAAGCAGCGGAAATGGCCGAGCTCCAGGGCGCGCCGCTGGTTGAAATTCACCTGCCGGTCCAGCGATATCCGCAGATCGGAGCGGCTTTTCGCAATGTTCCCGTGCGCGATTGCGGCCGCTCCGCAGTGCTGCGCTTCATTTATGAGAGCGAACCGAAACCAGCCTGAGGCTTAACCTTCCAAATGGATTTTCCGGCATGGATTTGCATTTTCTCTCGCGCCGTGTAGCTCTCTGCCGGCACTTCGCTCAGGAGAGTCAATTGGCCAAGAAACCAGCGGCACGCGCTGAATTCGTGCTTTTCGATGTGACTTATGAAGACGGCTCTCGCCGCTCCAACCGTCGCGTGCCTTCCAATATTCTCGGCGGGCTCGATGGGGATGAGCCTGCCCGCGCAACGATCGAGGAGCAGGATCGCGAGATCGCCGAGAAATCCGGGCAGCCGCCCTTGCGCATCAAGAGCCTGCAACGCTCTGGCGGCAAAAAGTGAAAAGCGGGCGCTCAGGCGCCCGTTTCATCATCCTCTTCATCTATATCGATGAGAAATACGACTGAGGGCTCGCCTTCTTCCAGATCCTCATCGCCATCGGGATCTTCGGCGTCCTCGAATTCCTCTTCCTCGTCGAGCGTCGCCGCGCGCAGCTCCAGCTTGGCCTTTCCATCCCAGATCGGTTTGCCATCGCTGTGAATGACGGTCAGATCCTCTCGAAATTCTTCGCTTTCGATCAGTTCGCGCGCCTGCTCCTCGTCGGCATTGGTCACCGCAATGGCGCGGCCGGCGATCTCTACAGTAAACATGGAAACTCCCTGTCAGGCTGGACCCAGAAAGAACTCGCGAAAGCTCGCTTGGGATGCAATTGGATGGAACAGCCTGGCCGGCGGAAAGCCGCCCAGAACTTCACTATGAGTCTCAGCGCCCGAAACGGGGCCGAGAAAGGGCTTGCGGCCCGAACTGATTCGCCACCAGACTGAGGCTGTCGTCAACAACCGAAAGGAGGTGATCCAGTGTCTCATTGTCCTGCGCCAAAGCTGTGTGACTGGGTCCGTGCCTCCGCTGAGGTGGGCGTTCGGTAAGCCAGCCGCTGCGGCAAAGACAATGGAGGGGCTGTCTTTGGGCAGCTCCTCTTTTCTTTTGGCTGCACAAAGCCCCCATTTCAGGGCATGCTCAGGCGCAATGCTCCGAAATTCACCCCCATGACCAAGGCCACAGACACAGCCCGGCTGCGAGCGGGCATGCGGATTTATTGCATCGGCGACATTCATGGACGCGCCGATCTGCTGGCGCATCTGCAAAAGCGCATTGCTGCCGATCTGGAGCGACGGCCAAATCGCGAAAGCCTCATCGTCTGTCTGGGAGATTACATCGATCGCGGGCCGCAATCGGCACAGGTTCTGGACCTGCTTACCGGGACGATGCCGACGCGGCTCTTTGCCCTGCGGGGCAATCATGAAACCATGATGCTCGACTTCCTGAGCGATGCGCGTGCGCTCGACATGTGGCGACGCTTGGGCGGCATGGAAACGCTTGTCTCCTACGGTATCGATGTCAGCGATGTCGCAATGGGCGCGGGATATGAAGAAGCGCGCCAGACTTTGCTCTCGAAACTGCCGGAGCGGCATTTGAACCTGCTCAAAAACATGCGCCTGTCGCTTGAGGTCGATGATTATTTCTTCTGTCATGCAGGCGTGCGCCCCGGCATTGCGCTGGAGGCGCAAAGCGAAATGGACCTGACGACCATTCGTCATGATTTTCTGGGATCGGATGAAGATTTCGGCAAGATCGTCATTCATGGCCACACGCCTGTCGCAGAGCCAGAGATCAAGAAAAACCGCATCAATATCGACACCGGGGCTTTTGCCTCCGGGCGCCTCACCTGCCTTGTTATCGAGCCGACAGGATTTTTCTTCCTGCCGGAGGAAACAGAATGATCCGCATCATCGGCGAAGACATGATCGATGCGACCTATTGGACCTACAAGCGCATCGCCTATGAAACGGATCTGGCCGGCGAATTCGTCGAAATGCTCGAAATCCTTTTTACGGAAGCGCTGAACATGCTTGGGCGCGGTGAGATCAAGGATGCAAAAACCATCATCCTGCTGCAATATGCGCAGATCGAAAAATTATTCGATTGAAAGGCAGGGCGTGTAACGCCCTGCGCCAGAATCCTTATTCAGCAGCAATCTTTCTGCTCGACAGAAATGAATCGAAATAGGCGATGGTCTTTATCAATCCCTCGCGCAGAGGCGTGCGTGGCTGCCAGCCCAGCATTTCCTGCGCCAGCGAAATATCGGGGCGCCGCTGTTTTGGATCGTCGGACGGCAGCGGACGGTTGACGATTTTGGAACGCGAGCCGGTGAGTTCGATCACCATTTCAGCCAACTGGCGAATGGTGAACTCGCCCGGATTTCCGATATTGATCGGACCGGTGACATTGTCAGGCGTCGCCATCATGCGCATCATCGCGTCGATCAGATCGTCTGCATAGCAGAAAGAGCGCGTCTGCTGGCCATCTCCATAAATCGTAATATCCTCACCGCGCAGGGCTTGCACGATGAAATTCGACACGACACGCCCATCATTGGGGTGCATGCGCGGACCGTAAGTGTTGAAAATACGGACGACCTTGATACCAAGCCGATGCTGTCGGCGGTAATCGAAGAGAAGCGTTTCAGCACAACGCTTGCCCTCATCATAG
Source organism: Beijerinckiaceae bacterium (assembly GCA_947458675.1). Taxonomy (GTDB): domain Bacteria; phylum Pseudomonadota; class Alphaproteobacteria; order Rhizobiales; family Beijerinckiaceae; genus Terripilifer. Next base: position 1,923 of record CANHAW010000061.1, on the reverse strand, counting down.
CAGGAGCGGAATCCAACCGGATTGACATTTCCCCAATAGGCTTCGGTCTGCGGATGCACGATCGGATCGCCATAAACTTCCGAGGTCGAGGCCTGCAGGATCCTGGCTTTCAGTCTCTTGGCGAGACCGAGCATATTGATGGCACCCAGCACGCTGGTCTTCGTCGTCTGCACGGGATCGAATTGATAGTGCACGGGCGAGGCAGGACAGGCGAGATTGTAGATCTCATCAACTTCGACATAGAGCGGAAAGGTCACGTCGTGACGCATGAGCTCGAAATGCCTGTGCCCGATGAGATGCTCAACATTGCGGCGCGAACTGGTGAAAAAATTATCGACGCAAAGGACATCATGTCCCTCAGCCAGCAGCCTCTCGCACAAATGAGAGCCCAGGAAACCAGCTCCGCCCGTCACAAGGATACGGCGTCCGACATCCATGCTTCACCTCTCTGTGCAGATTAATCTTTCACACGACGAAACATTAGAAGCCGACAGCCCAAGCCCGTGCAAGCGAAGCCATTCCAGCGCATTCAAGAATCAAAGCGAAAGCTCCGCGCTGTTTCCGCCGGCACCTGTTCCCGGACAGCCCAGCTATCTCTTGCGAGCGCGCGATAGTCAGGGCATAGCTTCTGTTGGGAGAGGATGCACCATGCGGTTTCTCGTCACCGGCTCGGCCGGCTTCATTGGCTTTCATCTGTGCCGCCGCTTGATAGATCTCGGTCATCAGGTCGACGGGCTCGATGGCATGACGGATTATTATGATCCAACGCTGAAGCGCGCACGGCACAGCGAATTATCGCGCAGCAATCTTTTCCGTGCGCATGAATTCCTGCTGGAAGATGTTGCGGCGCTGAAACGCCTCATCGAGGAAAGCGACCCCGAAATCGTGATCCATCTGGCAGCGCAAGCCGGGGTGCGTTATTCAATCGAACAACCGTCTTCTTACGTGAGCGCCAATATTGTCGGCACATTCAATCTGATTGAGGCCCTGCGCTCGCGATCGGTGCGGCATTTCATGCTTGCATCGACAAGTTCCATCTATGGCGCCAATGCCATGCCCTTTTCAGAAGCCCAACGCACCGATCACCCGCTCTCTTTTTATGCCGCCACCAAAAAAGCCTGCGAAGTCATGACGCATTCCTATGCGCATGTGTGGAGCATGCCGACAACGGCCATGCGCTTTTTTACGGTCTATGGCCCGTGGGGGCGGCCAGACATGGCCCTGTTTAAATTCACCCGCAATATCATTGAGGGCCGCCCCATCGACATTTTCAATGGCGGCGACATGCAGCGGGATTTCACTTACATCGATGATTGTATCGAGGCGATCGTCAGGCTGATCGATTGCCCGCCACAATGCGGCGGCGCCGAAAATACCGATCCGTCACTCTCGAGCGCTGCGCCCTGGCGCGCGGTCAATATTGCGGGCGGCGCGCCGGTCGCACTCGAAGCCTATATTTCGGCGATCGAAGTGGCGACCGGACACAAGGCCATCCGGAATGAATTGCCGATGCAGCCCGGCGAACCGCAGGCAACGCTGGCTGCAACCGATGTTCTGGAGCGGCTGACGGGCTTTCGCCCGCGCACCAATATAGGTGAGGGCATACGCGCCTTCGTCGATTGGTACCGCGCCTTCTACAAGGTCTGATCCCGCTTCAGCCGCGCTGCGCACGCGCCTTTTCGAAAGAGCGTGCAAGATCGGGCCACCAATAAGCCACCAGATCGGGCGTATCTTCACGGACAGCTGGCGGGCTCGCAAAGCTGTCGATCATTTGCGAAAGCTGACGCAGTCGCTCGATTTCACGGTTGAGCAATTCCACAGCGGCCACCTCATCGAGGCCGACCTCGTTTTCCTCAATATGGCTCGCCAGGTCGGCGGCAGCATAATTCAGGTCGATCAGGGCCACGCCAAAATGACGGCGTG
>CANHAW010000060.1 GCA_947458675.1 Beijerinckiaceae bacterium | reverse complement strand
GCTCTTCCGATCTAAAAAGGTTCGAGCGCGCCGGTGGCAGCTTCTTCCCACAGGCGATAGCAGACGCCGGGCTCTGTTCGTCCCGCACGTCCGCGCCGCTGATCGGCGGCAGCGCGCGACACGCGCATGGTTTCCAATCGCGTCAATCCAAGATCTGGCTCATAGCGCGGCACACGCGCGAGCCCGCTGTCGATGACGACGCGCACGCCTTCAATGGTGAGCGACGTTTCTGCAATGGACGTTGCCAGCACGATCTTGCGCCGTCCCGCTTTGGCTGGTTGCACGGCGCGATCTTGCGCGGCGCGCTCCATCGCGCCATAGAGCGGCGCAATGTCGATATTGTCGGAAACCTTGTCTTCCAGCATGGAAGCGAGGCGACGGATTTCGCCTTGTCCAGGCAAGAAGGCAAGGATCGAACCGCTTTCGGCGCGCAAGGCCGTCACGATGACGCGCAGCATATCGTCTTCGAGCCGCGCGCGGGGCTCGCGCGCCGCATGTCGCGTCTCAACAGGATAAGCGCGGCCCTCGCTGGTCATGACGGGGCAATCGCTCATCAGTTTCGACACGCGCGCGCCATCGAGCGTTGCCGACATGACGAGAATGCGCAGATCCTCGCGCAATCCCGCCTGCGCTTCGAGCGCCAGCGCGAGGCCGAGATCGGCATCGAGCGAGCGCTCATGAAATTCGTCGAAAATCACGCAGGCCACGCCCTCGAGCGCAGGATCGTCGAGGATCATGCGGGCAAACACGCCCTCAGTGACAACTTCAATGCGCGTTTTCGCCGAAATGCGCGATTGCAGGCGCACACGAAGTCCCACTGTCTCGCCGACATTCTCGCCCAGCGTCTGCGCCATGCGCTCAGCTGCGGCGCGCGCGGCAAGCCGGCGCGGTTCCAGCAAAATGATCTTGCCGCCCGTTGCAAAGCTTTCGTCGATCAGCACAAGCGGCACGCGCGTTGTTTTGCCCGCACCCGGCGGGGCGACGAGAACAAGCCGCGTCGTTTGCGCCAGCTTTTCGCGCAAGTCGCCAAGAACGGCATCGATTGGCAGGGCTGTGGTGAAAATAGCGGCCATACGGGCATGAATGGCCGAGCCTGCGGCGGGAGGCAAGCGGGGGAACACAAAAGGGTGATTCAACCCGCACGTGCTTGTCTCGCGCGCGGGCGGCCGATCACCATCGCGCTCAGGAGGATTGTGTCATGAACGGGACATTCATCTGGACTGAATTGATCACGGCGGATGTCGAAGCGGCCAAGGCCCATTATGCGGAACTCGCCGGCTGGACTTATGAGCCTCATCCCATGCCGCAGGGCGGGACGTATTGGGTTGCAAAAATCGGTGATCGGCCATGCGCTGGCATCATGGGTCTTGAAACCCTGCCGCCGGGAGAAACCCCGCATTGGCTCGCCTATCTGGCCAGCGGGGATGTAGATGCCTCATGCGCAATTCTCGCAAGCCAGGGCGGTCGTGTGACCCAAGCGCCGTGGGATGTGCCCGGAGTCGGGCGTCTTGCCGTGGTTTCCGATGCCCAGCGTGCCTGTTTCGGCCTGATGAAGCCCGAATGATGGCGAGTGCCGGGTAAAGCACAGATCCCGCTTGTTTAATGAAAGCGACCCGCCCGACGCCACCGCGCGTGATCGGTTTTGTGGCGGATCGGTCCGAAAGGTGATTACCGAAGGCCGGCAAAGTCTCTTCTCCTGCGTCGCGGAAAGGAGTATAGCCCCGTCCCGGTCCAGAGATTGCGCCCCTGGCGGCGTCATCGAGCGCGGACCGTCGAAGGATTTTCCTATGCCGCAAGGCGTTTCTGAGGAATCTGGTTCCGCCCAGTCAGAGGCCGGCTCCCATGCCGCTCAGTCGGGTGGAGAAGATGGTCACGGCCATTCCAAGGCGAGTCTTTGGACACTGACGCTCGGATCCATCGGCGTTGTCTATGGCGATATCGGCACGAGCCCGCTCTATGCCTTGCGCGAGTCGCTGGCGCATACGGCCGGCATGGGCACCACCGAGCAGAATGTACTGGGCATTGTGTCGCTGCTGATCTGGGCTTTGTTCCTGATCGTCACGATCAAATATGTGCTCTTCCTGACGCGCGCCGACAATCGTGGCGAGGGTGGCACTTTGGCCCTGATGGCATTGGCGCAAAGCGCTTTGGCCAAACGCTCGCTCGTCGTTCTCTTCCTCGGCATTATCGGCGCTTCGCTGTTTACGGGCGACGCCATCATCACGCCGGCCATTTCGGTTCTCTCCGCTGTCGAGGGTCTGAAATATGTCACGCCGAAATTCGAGGCCTATGTGCTGCCGATCACCTTTGTGATCCTGATCAGCCTGTTCATGGTGCAAAGTCACGGAACGGGACGCGTGGCCGGATTTTTCGGCCCCATCATGCTGATCTGGTTCACGACACTTGCCGTGCTCGGCATCAGCCATATTGGCGATGATCCGCGCATTCTTCTGGCCTTCAATCCCGAACATGCGCTGCGGTTTCTCTTCTCGCATGGCATGCTCAGTTTCGTTGTCATGGGCAGTGTGTTTCTGGCCGTCACGGGTGCGGAAGCGCTTTATGCCGATATGGGCCATTTTGGTCGCCGGCCGATCCAGATCGCCTGGACGCTGCTCGTCTTGCCGGCACTGGTGCTGAATTATCTGGGCCAAGGCGCGCTGATCCTCGATCGGCCCGATGCGCTGGAAAATCCCTTCTTCCTGCTTGCGCCCGATTGGGCGCTGCTGCCGCTGGTCATATTGGCAACTGTTGCCACTGTGGTTGCCAGCCAGGCGACAATCACCGGCGCTTTCTCGCTGGCCCGCCAGGCGATCCAGCTTGGCCTCCTGCCGCGTCTTGAAATCCAGCATACGTCTGACAAGCAGGAAGGGCAGATTTTCATTCCGCGCGTCAATCAATTCCTGCTCGTCGGCGTGCTCCTGCTGGTGGCCATGTTCAAATCCTCCAGCAATCTGGCATCGGCCTATGGCATTGCTGTCACGGCATCCATGGTGGTCGATTCTCTGCTGGCCTTTGTCGTCGTCTGGCGCGTCTGGAAATGGCCGCTTTGGGGCGCTTTCTCTGTCATGGGCCTGTTCCTCGTGATCGAGCTGGCCTTCTTCTCCGCCAATCTTCTGAAATTGTTTGACGGCGGCTGGGTGCCGGTTCTGATCGGCGTCACTGTTGTGCTTGTCATGTGGACCTGGATGCGCGGGTCGGGGTTTCTGGCCTCCAAAACCCATCGCGATTCCATCCCGATGCGCGATCTCATCCGCATGCTGGAGAAATCGAAACCGACGCGTGTCAGCGGCACGGCGATTTTCCTCACCAGCGATCCGCAGGTTGCGCCATCCGCCCTCATGCATAATCTCAAGCACAATAAAGTTTTGCATGAGCGCGTCTTCATCGTGAATGTGCGAACCGAGGAAACGCCGCGCGTCAGCCCCAACAAGAGATGCGAAGTCGAGCAATTGTCGGATGATTTCACCCGCATCACATTGCATTTCGGCTTTATGGAAAGTCCGCGCGTTCCTGCCGCTCTTGTCAGCCTGCGCAAGGCCGGGCTGAAATTCGACATTATGACGACGTCCTTCTTCCTCGGACGACGCACGATCAAGGCAAGCCCGAATTCCGGCATGCCGATCTGGCAGGACAAGCTCTTTATCGCCATGTCCCGCCAATCTGCCAATGCGACAGACTTTTTCTCAATTCCGTCTGATCGCGTCGTCGAGCTGGGTGCGCAGGTGACGGTTTAATCGCCGTTACGGCCGCCCGATACTTGAATATGTAAACCCATGCTTGCGCATGTCGGCGGGGCGATAAATATTGCGCAGGTCGACCACAACCGGCGCTTTCATGATCTCCTTGACGCGCTTCAGATCCAGCGCGCGGAATGCATCCCATTCGGTCACGATGACAAGCGCATCCGCGCCCTCAGCGCAGGCATAGGGTTCGTCCTCATAGGCAATGTCGGGCATGATCGCGCGGGCCTGGCTCATGGCTTCCGGATCGAAAGCATGGATGCGCGCGCCCGCCGCGCTGAGTGTCTCGACAATGTCGATGGAGGGCGCATCGCGCATGTCATCCGTATTCGGCTTGAAGGCGAGGCCGAGCAAAGCGATTTTCTTGCCCTTCACCGAGCCCTCGCAAGCTGCGATCACGCGCTGCGCCATATTTTTCTTGCGCGTTTTGTTGACGCGTTCCACCGTCTCGACAATCTGCACGGGCGCACCTGCTTCCTGCGCTGTGCGCACAAGGGCGAGCGTGTCTTTTGGAAAGCAGGAGCCGCCATAGCCTGGCCCCGCATGCAGGAATTTCCCACCAATACGATTGTCGAGCCCGATGCCGCGCGCGACATCCTGCACATTGGCGCCGACCTTCTCGCACAGATCGGCCATTTCATTGATGAAAGTGATCTTGGTGGCGAGAAAGGCATTGGCGGCATATTTGGTCAATTCGGAGGTGCGCCGTCCGGTGAAAACGAGCGGGCTCTGGTTGAGATAGAGCGGGCGATAAATCTCGCTCATCACATCGCGTGCGCGTTCCGTCTCAGCCCCAACGACAATGCGATCCGGGCGTTTGAAATCGGCAATGGCGGCGCCTTCGCGCAGGAATTCGGGATTGGAGACGACCGCAAATTCAATGTCGGGCCGCGCTTGGGCAATGATGCGCTCCACCTCATCGCCGGTGCCAACCGGCACTGTCGATTTGGTGACGATCACGCAATAGCCGGTCAAAGCCTTGGCAATCTCTGCCGCCGCGCCATAGACATAAGAGAGATCGGCATGGCCATCGCCACGGCGCGAGGGCGTGCCGACAGCAATGAACACAGCATCTGCGCCGGCAACAGCCTGCGCAAGATCCATGGTGAAGGACAGGCGTTTCTGGCGCACATTGGTTGCGACAAGATCGTCAAGGCCGGGTTCGAAAATCGGAATCTCGCCGCGCAGCAGCATGTCAATGCGCCCGGCATCCTTGTCGACGCAAATGACATTGTGACCGAAATCGGCAAGGCAGGCGCCTGACACAAGCCCGACATAGCCCGAGCCGATCATTGCAATACGCATGGAAAAACCTCTTCCTGAAAGCGGTCGGCAGCCCTCCGCCAACCGCCGTTTGTGCAGCTTCAGCCACTCACATTATAGGCTGCAAGCGCAGCCATATTGACGATGTCGGAATCCTTGGCGCCGAGCGGGATGATCTGCACCGGCTTGTTGAGCCCGACGATGATCGGACCGATGACCGTCGCCCCGCCAAGCTCCTGCAGCATTTTTGTCGAGATCGATGCTGAATGGAAAGCCGGCATGACCAGAACATTGGCCGTGTCGGTGAGGCGGCAGAAAGGATAGGTCGCCATCAGCTCCTTGTTGAGCGCGACATCGGCGGCCATTTCGCCGTCATATTCGAAATCGACACGCTGGGCGTCGAGAATTTTCACCGCCTCGATGACGCGCGCCGAGCGTTCGCCTTCCGGATGTCCGAAAGTGGAAAAGGCGAGCATGGCCACGCGCGGCTCATAGCCGAGACGACGCGATACGCCGGCGGCCTCGACGGCGATTTCGGCAATCTCTTCGGCGGTCGGCATTTCGGTAATGGCCGTATCGGCGACAAGCACCGGCTTGCCGCGCGCAAGCACGAGCGACAGGCCGATCACGCGATGGCCGGGCTTGGTATCGATGACGCGGCGCACTTCTTCAAGAGCGATCGAGAAATTGCGCGTGACACCTGTCACCATGGCATCCGCATCGCCGAGCGCCACCATGGCGGCGGCGAAATGGTTGCGGTCCTGGTTGATCAGGCGCTGGCAATCGCGGAACAAATAGCCCTTGCGCTGCAGGCGTTCGTAGAGGAATTGCGCATAGACATTGTTGCGGTGGGAGACGCGCGCATTGGCAATCTCAATGCCCTTGTCGAGCAGATCGACACCGGCAAAGGCGGCTGTCTCGGCAATGCGCTCTTCGCGCCCGACAAGCACGGCCGTGCCGAGCCCCTGATTGACGAAGGACACGGCAGCGCGCATGACCTGCTCTTCCTCGCCCTCGGCGAAGACGACGCGCTTGGGATAGCGGCGCACACGGTCGATGACACGCTGCAGGGCGCCGGCAACCGGATCGCGGCGCGCCGAGAGTTGCGCAGCATAAGTCTTGAAATCGACAATCGGCTTGCGGGCCACACCCGATTCCATGGCGGCTTTGGCCACAGCAACAGGAATGACGCTGATCAGGCGCGGGTCGAAGGGCACGGGAATAATGTAATCAGGGCCAAAGCGCGGGCGCGCACCCTGATAGGCAACGGCCACTTCATCGGGCACATCTTCTTGCGCGAGTTCGGCCAGGGCCTTGGTCGCGGCAATTTTCATTTCCATATTGATCGTGGTCGCGCGCACATCGAGCGCGCCGCGGAAAATATAGGGAAAGCCCAGAACATTGTTGACCTGGTTCGGGTAATCGGAGCGTCCTGTAGCAATGATCACATCGTCGCGCACCGCATGTGCTTCTTCCGGCGTGATTTCGGGATCGGGATTGGCCATGGCGAAAATGATCGGGTTGGGCGCCATCGCCTTCACCATGTCGGGCGTCAGCGCGCCTTTCACTGACAGGCCGAAGAAAATATCAGCGCCTTCCATTGCTTCTTCGAGCGTGCGCTTTTTCGTCTCCACCGCATGGGCGGATTTCCACTGGTTCATGCCCTCAGCGCGGCCCTTGTAGACAACGCCTTTGGTGTCGCAGAGCAGGACATTTTCCGGGGCAAAGCCCATCGCCTTGATCAGGTCGAGACAGGCAATGCCGGCAGCGCCCGCGCCATTGCAGACGAGTTTCGTCTTTTTGATGTCGCGGCCTGTCAATTGGATCGCATTCAGCATGCCGGCGGCTGCAATGATGGCCGTGCCGTGCTGGTCGTCATGGAAGACGGGAATATCCATGAGTTCGCGCAGGCGCTCTTCGATGATGAAACATTCGGGCGCCTTGATGTCTTCCAGATTGATGCCGCCGAAGGAGGGGCCGAGATAGCGAACGGCGTTGATCACGTCATCGGGATCTTCGGCATCGACCTCGAGATCGATGGAATCGATATCGGCAAAGCGCTTGAAGAGGACCGACTTGCCCTCCATCACCGGCTTGGAGGCGAGCGCGCCCAGATTGCCGAGGCCCAGAATGGCCGTGCCGTTGGAGATCACGGCGACCAGATTGCCCTTGGTGGTGTAATCATAGGCGGTGGAGGGATCGGCGGCGATGGCCTTCACCGGCACGGCGACGCCCGGCGAATAGGCCAGAGCCAGATCGCGCTGCGTTGCCATGGGCTTGGTGGCGACGATTTCGAGCTTGCCGGGCCGTCCCTTGGAATGGAACTGGAGCGCCTCCTGATCTGTAATGATCGGGCGCTTGGGGCGGGTCGGGCGCTTGGTCCTGTCCTCAGTCATGTCCTGCTCGAATGTTCTGGTCTCAATGGCTGGCCGCGACCTTACCCGCCCGCGACAGCGGTTCCAAGCCAAGATCGCCGCGACCTTTGGGTGGGAGGGGCGAGGGAAGCGTGGACAAGTGGTCTGCCCGCCATGCGCGGGGCCATGGGCTTTGCTAGGGTCGTGCCCATGTCCTCCTCGCAAACGCCAGATCTTGCCCCGACGGATCGCGACCCCGCCGCGCTGGGCCGCGTCACGCCCATGATGGCGCAATATATCGAGATCAAGACAGCCAATCCCGATTGCCTGCTTTTTTACCGGATGGGCGATTTCTACGAGCTGTTTTTCGAGGATGCGGAAACGGCCAGCCGGGCTTTGGGCATTGTTCTGACCAAGCGCGGCAAGCATCTGGGCGAAGATATTGCCATGTGCGGCGTGCCCATCGATCGTGCCGACGATTATCTTCAACGGCTGATCGGGCTCGGCCATCGGGTCGCTGTGTGCGAACAGATGGAAGATCCGGCTGAGGCGCGCAAGCGCGGCGCCAAATCCGTGGTGAAGCGCGATGTCGTGCGCCTTGTCACGCCCGGCACAATCACCGAAGAGCGGCTGCTCGATCCCGGCCGCGCCAATCTTTTGCTGGCGCTCGCGCGTGTGCGGCAATCGGATGAGAGCGCGATCTACGGGCTGGCGGCGCTCGATATTTCGACCGGCGCCTTTGCTGTTACCGAAGCCCCTGAGGCTGCGCTGCCAACCGAGATCGCCCGTTTCGATCCGCGTGAGATTGTTGTGCCGCAGGCGCTTGCCGATTTGCCGGAAATCCTGCGGCTGGCGGAAGAAACCGGCTTGCCGCTGGGCCCCGTGCCGCGCGAAAGCGGCGAGCAAGCCTCGGCGGAGCGCCGTCTGTGCGATTATTTCGGCGTTGCCACGCTCGATGGATTTGGCGCTTTCACACGCGCGGAAGTGGCCGCTGCCGCTGTTGCCATTGCCTATGTCGAGCGCACGCAGATCGGTGTGCGTCCGCCGCTTGCCCGCCCCGAGCGATTGCAGCGCGGCGCATCGCTTGAAATCGATGCGGCAACGCGCGCCAATCTCGAACTCACGCGCACATTGTCTGGTCATCGCGAAGGCTCGCTGCTGGCGGCCATCGATTCCACAATGACGGCGGCAGGCGGGCGTCTTCTGGCGCAGCGCCTCGCTGCCCCGCTCACCCAAGTGGCCGAGATCGCCCGCCGTCAGGATGTTGTCGCCTTTTTCATCGAGCGTGCGCCCTTGCGCATGGAGCTGCGGCAGAAATTGCGCGCGGCGCCCGACATGTCGCGCGCTTTGTCGCGGATTGCCTTGCAGCGCGGCGGCCCACGCGATCTTGCCTGTCTGCGCGACGGGCTTGCCGCAGCGCGCGAGATTGTGCGCCTGCTCGGCGATATGGATCAAAAGCCCGATGAGATCGGCACCAATCTGGCAGCTTTGCAGGCTTTGCCGCCATCGCTCGAGACG